>DAOQNB010000611.1:0-4434 GCA_035335845.1 Acidobacteriota bacterium
TGAAGAATGAAGAGTGAAGAATGAAGAATGAAGAATGAAGAATGAAGAATGAAGAGTGAAGAATGAAGAATGAAGAATGAAGAGTGAAGAATGAAGAATGAAGAGTGAAGAATGAAGAGTGAAGAATGAAGAGTGAAGAATTTGTTCAAGTAGGTTGCTGGAGATAAATCAAGATGGAGGTACTATGCTTAAAAAGATAGGCTTGTTGATGGGATTGATCACCTGTATGTATCTGAATACAAACACTTTCGTGCTGGCCGGAGAACCTGCCTTGGAAACAGCCCCTTCGAAGTTTGCAAAACTGGATGGCACCAACATCCACTACAAAGAATTTGGCAAAGGCAAAACTGCGCTGGTTTTTGTGCACGGATGGACGTGCAATCTCAACTTTTGGAAGGGCCAGATTCCAGCGGTTGCCAAAGATACCCATTTGATTGCACTTGATCTTCCAGGGCATGGCCAGAGCGACAAGCCGGAATTACCCATGTATTCAATGGCCTATTTTGCCAAAGCGGTGGATGCCGTTTTGACCCAGGCCAAAGTTGACCATGCTGTTTTGATCGGTCACAGCATGGGCACACCGGTGATCCGCGAGTACTATCGCCTGTTTCCAAAGAAAGTGACGGCACTGGTTGCCGTTGATGGTTCATTCCGTCCATTTTTCACTGACCAGACCCAAATTGACCAGTTTGTCGGGATGTATCAAAAGCCAGACTACAAAGAGTTCATGACTAGAATGGTAGATGGGATGTTTCCAAATCCGGCCCAAGCCACGTTGCGCGATGAAGTAAAAGCCCAGATGCTCGCTGCCCCTCAATTTGTGGTGGTTGGCGCGATGAAGGGAATGCTGGACAAGTCAATTTGGAAAGATGACAAAATTGATGTGCCGGTCCTCCATATTCTGTCGAAGTCACCTATGTGGAGCGCTGATTATGAGAAGTATGTCCGGACGATTGCTGCCAAAACCGAGTACACCCAAATAGATGGAGTTGGACATTTCCTGATGATGGAAAAGCCAGATGAATTCAACCACATCCTGCATGAGTTCTTGAAGAAAAATGGGGTAGTGAAAAAGTAAGAGGCGTCAGTAGTTGATAAGTCAGTAGTCAGTAAATCAACCCAGGCACTTCAGTTTGCAAAGATTTTGAAAAGAACTCTTTGCAAATAACTCAAAAAGAACCAAATAGACTTGACACAAATTCTCAATTCCTAACACTCGACTACTGACTACTGACTACTGACTACTGACTACTGACTACTGACTACTGACTGACTTCAACCCAAATCGCCCCACAGATTCTGAAGCAACGTTGCCGCTACAATCCCAGCCGTCTCAGCCCGCAAAATCCGAGGACCAAGCGTTACGGTCAAGAATTTTTTCTGCAACGCGTTTTCAAGTTCAGCCTGGCTCCAGCCACCTTCTGGACCGACCAGAGCGAGGCAGTGTTGGGGAGGGGCTTGAACCTGACTGATGGTTTCAAACCACGGATCAGTCGCCCGTTCGACAAACATCACGCCGGTACCATCCAAAGGGAAGTTCTCCAGAACCTGTTGAAATGATTGAGGTTCTGTCAGTTCCATCAGTCGGCGCCGGCCACATTGCTTGGTGGCTTCAAGCACAATGCGTGCCCAGCGTGCCCGCCGATTGGGTGAATCCTGTTTGATCACGCCGTGCTCAGTGTGGGTCGTGATAAGCGGAATTACCCGACTGACTCCGAGTTCAACGGCTTTTTGGAGCAGCCATTCAAACCGATCAGCTTTGATTTGGGCGGCGGCGAGGGTTAATTCAAGCGGCGATTCGCGGTTGTCGTCGAGTTTTTCAATCAGTTCAAGTGTCACCTGCTTGCGTCCAATCATTACCACCGTCGCTGTCCATTCCTGGCCACATCCGTCAAAAACTGAGACTTCATCACCTGTTCGAAGGCGAATAACATGGATTGCGTGGTGCGATTCCTCTTCGGAAAGCGCCACGGTCGAGCCCAGAACGTGCTCAGGCGATGCAAAAAAGCGATGTTTTACAGGCATAGTTCAAAAGGAGATTCAGAAATCTTATGAGTGAATATCAATATTATGAGTTTCTTGCGGTGGATCGTCAGTTGACCAAAGCCGAGATGGCAGAATTACGTGCGATTTCATCCCGCGCAGAAATTACATCACGATCCCTGGTGAATGAATACAGCTTCGGCAGTTTTAAGGGAGATTATAGAGCGTTATTGACCAAATATTTCGATGCCCATGTGTATGTTGCCAACTGGGGAACCCACCGTTTTGCGGTCAAAGTACCCAAAGCGGTGATTGACCTGAAGGCAATCAATCAATATCTCCATAAATACAGCTTTGAAATAACTGAAACACCAGCCGATGTCATTGTTGAATTTAACAGTGAACTGGAGGAAGGCGAAGGGTGGGTGGAAGTCCAACCCTGGATGTCGTCAATGATTGGCATTCGTGACGAATTGCTCAAGGGTGATCTCCGCTCATTGTACCTGGGCTGGTTGACCTGGGTGTGCAATGACTATGCGCATTTGCTTGATAGTGACTCGGATGAGGATGATGACGACTCAGACGATGAATATGAAGAAGATGATGAATATGAAGAAGATGATGAATATGAAGAAGATGATGAATATGAAGAAGACGGTGAATATGAAGAGGGCGATGAATCATCGGTTGATGAAGGGGAGGGAAGTGATGAACTCGAACCTCCTGTTCCACCGGGAATGGGGGAATTGACGGCAGCCCAGCAGAGCCTGGCTGAATTTTTGCGAATTCCCCGCGATTTGTTGACCGCCGTTGCTGAAGCAAGCCCGGCGCTAAAAGCGGATCACGATTCGAGCACCCGACTGGCGGAATGGATTACAAAACTCCCGGCGGACCAAAAAAATGCCTTCCTGCTCGAACTGGTCCAGGCTGACCCTGGGATGGTTCGAGTTAAACTCATGAGCCAGTTTCGTGCCGGTGAGCTTTCAAATTCCAAAGCCGAAAAAGGCGGAGCACGCCGACGTTCCATCACCCAGCTTATGGAGCGTGCCAATCATCTTACTCGGGTCAGACTTGAAGCAGCGGCCCGAAAGAAAGCCGAAGCAGCGGCCCGAAAGAAAGCCGAAGCCGAACGCCGACGAGAGGTGTACCTCGCTGCACTCGCCAACACCCAGGAAGCCGCCTGGAAAAAGGTTGATTCGCTGATTGAATTGCGCATGGCGAAAAGTTATGCCGAAATAGCCATCATGCTGGCTGATTTACGTGAGGTTGCCGTCAGAGAAGACAAACTGCCAGCATTTCAAAAGCGGTTTGAGGCATTGATCGAGCCGCACCTCAGAAAGTCGAGTTTTATGTCACGGTTAAAACAGGCCGGTCTCCGTTAGGACTTTTATGACATATGTTTCTCCACGAATCGGCATTTACGGCTCAGGCAGTATCGGCACCTTTATTGGGGCGCACTGTTTTCGGGCTGGACTCGATACCCTTCTGGTCGGGCGTGAAAAACTCGGTCAGGAAATCCAGGCGCACGGTCTCAGAATTACGGACTTGAACGGAAACGACTTTCGGTTGGCGCCGTCACAGGTGCGCTATGCGACCAGTGCTGGCGCCATGTCAGACCGTGAAATTGTGCTGATTACACTCAAAAGTGCTGCCACCGCTCAGGCAGCCGAAGAACTCAAGCCGGTTTTATCGCCCAATGCGATTGTGGTGAGTTTTCAAAATGGAGTTCGGAATGCTGAAGTTTTGCGCGGGATACTGACCCAAAACCCGGTGCTGGCCGGGATGGTGCCCTACAACGTGGTTTGGAAGCCGGGTGCCCATTTTCACTCTGGCACGAGCGGAGCACTGGCGATTGAAGACCGGGGTGATACTTCGGCCAAAGTACTGGATGCGATCAAGGCCGCCGGGTTGGAAGTGGAAGTAAAACCCAATCTCCAGAATGTGTTATGGGGAAAGCTGGTATTTAATCTCAATAATGCACTCAACGCGCTGTCAGGGATTCCGCTCCGTGAAGAACTTGGGCAGGCTGCGTATCGCAAGATCCTGGCCGCTGCGATGCGCGAAGCCATGCAGGTTATGAAACAAAGTGGAATCAAACCAGCTCGATCAGGCGGACTCATTCCGCAGATTGCGCCGCTGGTGATGTCGCTTCCGGATTTCCTCTTTTTCCGAGTGGCGTCACGGATGGTCAAGATTGACCCGCAGGCACGGTCTTCGATGTGGGAAGACCTCCAACGTGGTCGCCAGACCGAAATTGATTTTCTGAATGGTGAAATTGTGGCGCTGGCTGAACGAAATGGGCTCCGGGCACCAATCAATGCCGCTATTACCCGGTTGGTGAAAGAAGCTGAAAAAACGAAATCAGCACCAAAGATGTCAGCCGCTGAACTGGCAGGCAGAATGAAGAATGAAGAATAGACATTATCGGGGATAGTGTATACTGAGAAAATG
>DAOQNB010000612.1:0-4430 GCA_035335845.1 Acidobacteriota bacterium
CATCTTCCTGGTGGTATCCGTCAGGTCCATCAATCACCAGATACGCGTCAAAGTTGGTGCTGGTGCCGTCGTGAAGGATCGTCACCGCCTGATTGGCTGAGCCCGTAAACGAGAATTTATCGGCAAAGCTGCCATCGGTCAGCACACAATCAGCCGTTGTGATCATTCCGGTCACAGTGGTCGGAACGGTAATCGGCGTCGTGGTGCAGGTCGTCGGTGGCGGGGCGCTGCCGGTGGTCACGGTCACATCATCGAAATTCACCCGGCTTGAATCGTTGTTTCCACTAACTTTTCGGATTTCAAATCGAACGGCACTCGCGGTGTTGATCACAAACGTGGCAGTTTGCAGCACAGTACTGGTGGTGAGCACCGTGTTCCCAGCTTTGGTCCAGCTTGAACCGTTGGTCGTTGAGTACCACAATTCCCAGCTTGAATTGCCATCTGTGGCATACCGGGCGTGTTTGACACTCACGCTGCCAGCCCCAGTCACGTTGAAATTCATGGTGACTTTTCCCAGATTGCGGACCCGGGCGCTTTTGGCGCCGGCTTTACGGTCAGCCGAACTTGTTCCAACGAGAGCGTTATTGAGCGTCCAGGAACCAGTTCCCAGCGTCACATTGCCCGTGGTATAGCTGGCCTTGGTACCAGCTTCAAACCCTTCGGCCAGACTGGTGGTGACCTGGCGGGTAGCCGAACCGGTGGCAGGCAGCAGATCAGGTACTGAATCGGGCTCGATCAACTGGATTTCACCGGCGTCAAAGGGTTTGACATCTGAAGCAGGTTCATCAGTTGTCAATAAATGCTTGTACCGGGGTCCTTTCTCATGGGCCCTGGACACGGGGATCCCGATCAACGAGACCGTCACCGCCACGGCAACCATCAGACAAAAATAAAGACTTCGAAATGATTTCAACATAGCTCCTCAAAAACACACCTGGGCTCAAATAAGCTGGTCTGGGAAAAATGGATTGAAGGGAAAATGGGTTTGGAATGCCCAATCTACCACAGCAAGCTGTATACCACGAAATTTTTTGTCATCCAGACCACGGTGCTCACTGGCTGAACACCTGTTTTTTCCAGGAATCCCTTGCCCTAACACCTTGTATTCGTTACAGTTAAAACACACGCCGCACCGACTTTCATCACCGGGCAACATATCCGTAACATTTATCCATACCATGCACACTTGCTGAACATATGTTCAACAGGTGAACAACTGTTCAGTGGATGAACACTAAGGCCAGGGTTCAGGGTTTAGGGTTCCGGGTTCCGGGTTCCGGGTTTTTGAATTTATGTCTTTTGTGTCCTTTATGTCCTTTTCAATCAGTTCACCCCCTGAACCCTAAACCCTGAACCCTGAACCCTGAACCCTGAACCCTAAACCCTGAACCCTAAACCCTGAATCCTGAACCCCAACACCATCAATGGCTAATCCCTGGATACCTGACGAAGACAAATCAGAACACCTGACCATGGAGCGGATTACCCTGTCCAGCCTCCGGCAGGCCGCCAATGATCCCGCCAACCAGTTGGATCAATTCAGCGATTTGCTCCAAAACAATTCGCTTTCGGCGGAGGAAGCACTTGAAAAAGCTGCCGAGCGGCTCGAACTCGCCGGGCAATATGATGAAGCCATGGCGATTTTGCCTCATGACCTGATCCGGCGACAGGATTCGATTGCCCCGCCGGTTCTGGCCCGGTTGTGGTACCGCTATGCCAGCCTGAACCGGTGGACCGGCAATATTCCCCGCGCCATCTGGTGTGCCACCAATGGGTTGCAACTGTATGCAGAACTGAAGGATACAGCCGGTGTCGGAACGACCCATGCCTTGCTCGGATACTGCTACTGGATGATTGATGAATATGCGATTGCCTATGACCATCTGGTTGCTGCCTGGAAGTGCCAGGAAACACTTGATGATGGGCGGGCACTGGCCCAAACCGCCTGGAATTTATCAGTCGTCAATCACCTTGAAGGCCGCCTTGACGAAGCGCGGGACAACTGCCGCAAAGGACTCGAATTGCTGCAAAAGCTCCAGCCGCTGACCCTCAATGACCATCTGGTGCTCGGGAAACTGCGCAATACCCTGGCGCTGGTTGATGCTGAGGAAGGCCATAACCAGCAGGCGGTCCAGAATTGCAAGCAGGCCCTCGAACACTGGTCACAATCCAAAGATGGTGGATTGATGGCCATGGGGTATGCCAACCTGGCCGGCGCCCAGCTTGCCATCGGCACCTGGCGGCAGGCTGAAGAGTCGCTTCGGCTGGCACAAACGCTGATTCAGGACCAAAACCGACATACCGAATGCATGGTGCTCACCATTTTGAGCGCCCTGCATTTGCGTCAGGGGAAATTTGTCGAAGCCGAACGCAGTGCCCGCCGGGCTGTTGAACTGGCGATGGAATCAGGATTGAAAGCTGCCGAGGGTTCCGGGTGGGAGTCACTTGGGGAAATCCTGCTCGCTCAGGGACGGGCCGAAGAAGCCATTACCCAGTTTCGTCACAGCCTCCGGATTTTTACCAAACTCGGACGCCGGGTTGACCTTCCGGGCCTCTACCTGCGGTTGAGCGAAGCCCATCTGGAACGTGCCCAGAGTGATACTGCCTTTGATTGTCTGCTCAAAGCCCAGGAATTACTGAAAGATCAGCCTAAACTCCACCTCAATGCCCTGACTGCACGGCTCAAAGGACGGCTGCATATCGTCCGGAATGAACTCTCTCAAGGAATTACCAGCCTGGCCCAAAGTATTTCCCTGTTTGAATCCATCAGCCACCCCTATGAAGCGGCGTGCGGTCACCTTGAAATCGGACTGGCGCTGGCCGGCACCGACCCAGGACGCGCCGTCTCACACCTTGAAACCGCCACCAGGGTTTTTACAGAACTCAAAGCCGAGCCAAAACTCAATAAAGCCAGGGAATTGCTGGCCTCTCTGCGGGAAACACTCGCGCCCAGCCGCCGGTCAGCCAGTGCCTTGACGATTGATGATGTGGTGGTGATCGAGCGACTCAATGCCGCTTCTGGCTCACACGAACTGTTATTGCGTGAACTGGCAGCGATTCTCCATAACCAGTTACAGCAAGACGTTGTCATTTTTGAGCACATCCAGGCTGATCATTCTTTTAAACCAGTTGTCATCCATGGATTTTCTGACCGCGAAGTCGAAAAAGCCGCCCGCACGTTGCGCACCTGTCTCGAAACCGGCAAAAAAGTGCCGGATGGAATTCTACTCAAAGCCCTGACCGATACTTCACACACAGTCGGAGCTGATTTACAGCGCAATTTCTGGGTTTTTCTCCAGGGCGATGATTCCGGGCTGCCACCCCAGTTTGGTGCCCTCGATGCCTTGATGCGTATCTCCAATATGAGTCTGGAACTGTGCCGGCTCCGGTCATTGACCCAGTCCATGCGCAAAACGGTCAGCCAGTTTGTGACGGGAAGTTATGTCACCATTGCCGGAATGTTTTGCGAATCCCCCTCGATGCAACAGGTCCTGAGCCAAATCCAGAAAATTCGCTCCTCTGATGCCACGGTCCTCATCACCGGCGAGTCGGGAGTCGGCAAAGAACTGGTCGCCCGGGCCATCCACCAGACCAGCACTCGCCACAGTCGGCTCTTTCTCCCGTTTAACTGTGCTTCGATTCCGGCTGAACTGGTTGAAAGCCGGTTGTTTGGCCACACCAAAGGCGCCTTTACCGGGGCGGATAAAGACACCATTGGGGTCATCCGCGCCGCAAGCGGAGGAACACTGTTTTTAGATGAAATTGGGGAATTGACACTTTCGGTGCAACCCAAACTCCTCAGATTTCTCCAGGAACGCGAAATCCATGCGCTGGGCGATAACCAGCCGATTCGGGTTGATGTCCGGGTCCTGGCGGCCACCAACCGCAGCCTGGCCGAAGAAGCCGAACGGGGACACTTTCGGGAAGACCTCTATCACCGCCTCAACGTGATCCGCATTCACGTTCCGCCATTGCGCGAACGCCCAGAAGATATTCCCTTGCTGGCCCGATACCTGCTCACCGAAGCCGCCAAAAAAGAAAATAAATCCGTGGTCTTTTCCGAAGCTGCGCTGGATGTCCTGCGCAGTTATAGCTGGCCGGGCAACGTGCGGCAGCTCAAAAATGAACTTGAACGAGCCGTGGTGATGGCCGACCAGGAGACCGTCCTCATGCCTGAAGACCTGTCATCTGAAATCTGGCAAACCAAACCCGGAGCCCCTGGTACGTTGCGCCGCTCGGAAACGCATTCGGCCCAATCTCCGCCACGAACCCTGGCCCAGGCAATTGAAGAAGTCGAGCGCCGGGTCATTTCTGAAACCCTCAAGCGCCACAGCGGCAACATTTCCCGCGTCGCCCGCGAACTCGATATTTCACGCAATGGCCTGATGCTCAAATGCAAACGCCTCGGCCTGGAGTGGCATGATTAGCGA
>DAOQNB010000613.1:0-4428 GCA_035335845.1 Acidobacteriota bacterium
ATTCGGGAAGGTTTGCCGTGACCGGCACTGGAACTGACTCCCATCCCGGTTTAACCTGTCACCGTAGCGCAGCGGACTGAGGCGGTATCCGCTGGTACCTATATATTCTTCCCAATCGTTTCCCGTGATTTGCACGGGGGTCTGGTCAACCGAAGCCTGAGCCAATCCAACCACGACCAGCCATCCGTCAGGATGGTGTCGTGGGTACACGACTCAAGCTCGGCCCTTCAGGGCCGAGTCTGTTGACAGGAGAGTACCTGTCCGGGTGCGGGAAATAACATCGAGTCAAAACAAACGATGCGGACAGCCGTGGACCAACTGAGGTTGGCTCCACTCTCCAATCTGGACTGGCAGGACTGAGTAGGACACCTTACCGGTGAAAAGAAGACGGCAGGCAGGTGTCTGAAGAATCCAGCGAAGATTTGAGTTTTGAGGTGAAGAGAAAGTGAGGTAGATGCCCTCAACCATACGAAACGAGTCTGGATTCGTCAAGAATCTCATTCGTTGAGTTATCGGAAAATCCAGCTTCCTGTGACGAAAGTGGAGATGTAAAAAGTGGATCGTCTAAAAAACACTTTTTCACCACCGCCGGACACAGAGGAACACAGGGTTTGAAGGAATGATTTTCCTCTGTGCTCCTCTGTGTTTCTGCGGTGGTAAGAATTTGATGGTCTCTGTTGCGTTCCAATCCTTATCCAACAATCAGGATTTTTCCGCCACGGGCTGCCTGTTGAGCATGGGTGACCGCCTGGGTAATGTCATCGAGGTTGTATCTGGCGGCAATCGGAGACTGAATCTTTCCGCTCATCACCAGTGGAAGCACTGCCTGGATGAGTCCAAGTCGTTGTTCCGGCGCGGCTTCGGCAATCCAGCGACTGAGCCAGAACCCTTTGATGATCAATTGTTTAAAGATCATTGAGCCAGGGTTGAGCAAGAGACCTTCCTGATCAAGCGCACCATACACCAGCATGGTGCCGCCAATGGTCAGGGCATTGGCCACCTGACTTCCGATTTTCCCGGCTACGGCATCAATTGCGTATTTAACTCCGGCACCGTCAGTGATTTCCTGGATGCGACGAGCAATGATTTCATCAGAAGTACAGATACAGGCGTCTGCTCCCAGGGCAGTCAGTTCGTCAAATTGTTCGCGGCGGCGAACCAGATTGATGGTCTTAAAGCCGTACACTTTTGAGAGTTGGATGACCATTTGCCCAAGGGCTGACCCGGCTGCGGTTTGAACCAGCCATTCGCCTTCAGGCACCTTCATAATTTCACGAGTCATCAGATAGGCTGATAGCGGATTGACCACCACGGTCGAAGCCGTCTCAACTGATAGCTCATCTGGAACTGGAATCACCTGGACGGCTTTGGCCACGACATATTCCTGCCAGGTGCCGCTGCCGGTTTTCAGCGGTACGACTTTCTGACCGATTTGTAACTCAACGCCTTCACCAACCTGTTCGATAACGCCGGCACCTTCCATTCCACCGACGGCTGGCAACTGCGGTTTAATGCCATAGATCCCCATAATCTGAAAAAGATCAGCCGGGTTAATTGGGCGTGACTGAAGGCGAACCAGGACTTCACCCGGTCCTGGCTGAGGAATTGGAAGTTCTTCGATTTTGAGGACTTCCTGCGGAAGACCGAATTCAGAAAAACAAGCTGCTTTCATAGGTTTTTGATGGTTGTCAGTGAGGAGTTGTCGGTTGTAGAGTGGATTATGCTTGTGTTGTGGGTGTGTGAGTGTTGTGAGAGAAACCCGGAACCCAGAACCCGCATGCGTGCAATACAATAAGCAAAACTATTTAACTCTCCAAGGTGTTTTTGAATATGAACAGCAGTCATCGGGCCGGTACACCTGGTGTGCCACCATCACAAGCACGGTTTCGACGCAAAAGTTTCTGGCGACGGATGTTTACGCCGCGCCGTGTGTTTTTGCTGAGTTTGCTGGTGCTGGTTAGTTTGGGAGCATTTGGATACTACTACCAGATCTATTCCAAAATCATTGACGATACACTCAAAGGAAAAGTGTTTGTCCGGGCGAGTGGCATTTACGCGGCGCCATTTCGTGTTTCGACCGATTCGAACATCAAAAAATCGCAGATTCTGGCCCATCTGGATCGTGCCGGGTACCTCAACCCTGAAAAAACGGGCGACGCCAATCGCGGAAAATATATTGTAAAAGGTGATACCCTGGAGATAACCCCGAGTAAGGATTCCGCTCAAGGTGCCTGGGCTTTTTCACCCCTTCGACTTCGGTTTGCTGGCGAAAGCATCAAAGATATCTATGCCCTGGATACCAAACAGAGTTTGACCGAATGTTTCCTGGAGCCGGAACTGCTGACATCGCTGAATCAGAACAAGGAAAAGCGAACTATCATTGAATACAAAGACATCCCCAAGAATCTGAAAAATGCCATTGTTGCCGTCGAAGATCGCAACTTTGAAAAGCACCGGGGGATTGATTTTCGCGGACTGGCGCGGGCGATTTACCACAACTTCACAACCGAAGATGGAACAGTTCAGGGAGCTTCGACCATTACCCAACAACTGGTCAAAAACTACATTTTGACACCTGAGCGCACCTTGAAGCGCAAGCTCGAAGAAGCCTTTATTTCAATTCTGCTCGAAGTCAAATTGTCGAAAGAGCAGATTATGCAGATGTACTGCAACCAGATTTATCTGGGGCAGGACGGGAACTATTCGATCAATGGTGTTGGGGAAGCTGCCCGGTTTTATTTCAATAAAGATTTGACAGACCTGAACTTACAGGAATGCGCCTTGATGGCCGGGATTATCCGTGGACCCGGGTATTATTCACCGTTTCAACACCGCGAGCGAGCCAAAGAACGACGGCTCAAAGTGCTCAACGACATGCTTGAAGAAACCTATATCACCCAGGCTCAATTTGATGCCGTCAAAGACATTGATTTAGGTGTGAAATCGCGGACTGTCAGCAGCAACGCCGATGCGCCCTATTTCCTGGATTTCCTTCAGCAAAAATTAGCGGAACATGGCAAAACAGATGTCTTAAAAGCCCAGTCCGTACGCATTTACAGCAGCATTGATATGGAATTGCAGCGCCTGGCTGACAAGGCATTTCGTGATGGAATTGACCGACTCCTCAAAACCAACAAGGGGTTTGGACCAAAGGCGGACCAGCTTCAGGGAGCACTGGTGGCCGTGAACCCAAAAACCGGGGAAGTGTTGGCGATGGTTGGTGGTCGTGATTACAGCAAAACCCAGTTAAATCGGGCGACCGAAGCTCATCGTCAGCCAGGTTCAGTCTTTAAACCAATTGTCTATACAACCGCCATGATGACCGGGGAAGGTTTACCCTGTTGTTCTGAAATTTCAAATGCGATTACCCCGTCAACTTTGTTTATGGATGCGAAACAGCAGTTTCTGTATGAAGATCGCGTCTATGAACCAGACAATTTTGGGGGGAGCTATAGCAATAAGGAAATTACGGTTCGGGAAGCGCTCACCAAGTCGAAAAACACCATCACCGTGCGCATTGCTGAATGTGTCGGATATGACAAAGTGGCTCGAACTGCCGAAAAGCTTGGGTTGCCGATGCCACGCGAGAAAAAGCCGGATGGTTCGACCAAACTGAAATCATTTCCTTCAGTTGCTTTAGGTGTCACTGAAGCCACACCGCTTGAAGTCGCACGAGCCTACACGGCTTTTCCAAACCTGGGAATGTGGGTGGATCCGGCGCCGTTCACCACGCTGATTGATACCAGGGGGCAATTGGAAAAAATTACACCGAAACGCGAACGGGGAATCTCAGCTCCGGTGGCCTCGGTCATGACTCACTTGCTTGAAGGCCCAATTGCCCGTGGCACGGCTGTCAAAGCGCAGGCCGTCGGTGCCAAAGCCCTGGCCGGCAAGACTGGCACCAGCCGGGATGCCTGGTTTGCCGGGTTTACACCAAACCTGGTCTGTGTGGTCTATGTTGGATTTGACGATAACAGTCAGCTAGGCATCACAGGTGGTGAAGCCGCACTCCCGATCTGGGTTGATTTTATGAAAGGTGCTCTGGCCTTACGACCTGACCTGGGTGGTGAGGCTTTCCCGGACACTCCCGGAGTTGAAAAGGTCAAAATTGACCTGGATTCAGGAAAACTGGCCACCGAAGAATGTCCAAATGCCATTGACGGCTATTATATTGCCGGCACGATCCCGGAAGAGTACTGTGACCACAATGGGCTTCCATCTTTACTTCCGGAAGGAATCCTCCCTGGTGACGAAGACGCCATTCCACCTCGACCTGAGGAGCCAAATCAACCAGCCACCAACCGAAAACCATTTCCTGGCTGGCGCAAACTTCCTGAAGTCATTGGTCAGGCCGTGCGCCGGGGCAGAGGCTGATGAAGAATTGAGAATGAAGAATTGAGAATGAAGAATTGAGAATGAAGAATTGAG
>DAOQNB010000614.1:0-4415 GCA_035335845.1 Acidobacteriota bacterium
GGTTGTTTACAGGAGGATGAAACAACCCTCAAAACGTGCGGACATTATACGGATATCCGGAAATGAAAGCGAGAAAAATCTATCAAAAAACAGGATAAAAACAAGAAAACAAGAAAATTCTTTTTCTAGGATCAGTATTTGCAGCCAATGTGCTCATGGATGAGCTTTGAGCAACGCCCATTTCCAGGAAGAATTTTCCAAAACAAGAAAGGTTAAGTCAGGAATCTGGCATCTGTGATCCGGTTGCGCCCGTTTTGTTTCGAGGCATAGAGGGCTTTATCGGCGGCTGTCACCAGTTCATCCTGATCGGCAACATTCAGTGCTGGATAATTGGCCACCCCAATACTGGCTGTGATCTTGATTGGTCCAGCGGAAGTCGGTGCTGGGGCACTTTCAATCGCAATCCGAAGCCGTTCGGCCACATCTCTGGATGGATCAGCCGGTGTGTTTGGCAATAAAACCGTAAATTCCTCGCCCCCATATCGGGCAGGAATATCAGAGTCGCGCAATCGGCTTTTCACCAGTGCTGCCAGATAGCGTAAAACATCATTTCCGACTTCGTGCCCATAGGTGTCGTTGATCTTTTTGAAGTGGTCGAGATCAATCATCACCACGCTCAAGGGTTTATGCGTTCGTTTCGCCTGTTCAAATTGTTCAGCCAGTTTTTGCCGCAGGTATCGTGGGTTGATCAGGCCAGTCAGCCCATCAATGGTCGCTAATTCAAACAAGCGGGCATTTTCAAGGGCACTAACCACTTGCTGGCCCAGGGTTTGGAGCAGGGCCTGGTGTTGTTCGGTAAATGCCGCCCGTGACTCACTGGCGACACTGATCACACCGAGCGGACGATCTTTCAACTCTAATGGAACACCCAACCAGGAGCGATAGGGAAGTTGACGAATCAGCCAGCTATAACCATAGGCATTGGCTTCTTTCGTGATGTCTTCCAATCGAAGTGGCCGGGCGCGTTTGACGCACCACTCAGCCAGACCAATTGCATTTTCTTCAGGGGGGGTTTCTTCACCTGGAGTTTGTTCCTGACGGCTCCAGCGACCACTGTTGAGTAATTCACCGGTTTTGCCAGGTGAGATTTCGGTTCCTCCCGGCGGAGTTTTGGTTTCGCCGCCAATGGCCTCCCGGCGTAATTTTCCAGTTCCTGAGTGGTCGGTTTGCCGCCGATGGAGGCGAGGCGTTCGATAGTTTACCCCCTCTAATTGAAGGTGGTTCTGGTCGGTTGAGGTTTGATGTTCGGGAAACAAGTAAATCGCAAATGAGTCTGCTCCAAAAAGCTCCTTGCCATGTCCATAGAGCGCTTTTAAGAGTTCTTTTCGAGTTTGTGTGGCATTGCTCAAGGCTTTGCCCAAACTGGCCAGAATCTTTAATTCAAGCACTGTTGACTGGAGTTCATTGGTCACTCTGGCCTGTTTACTCAGCAGTGCCACCAGTGAGATCAAAACGATACCAAGCGCGCAAAAAGCTTTAAAATCAAGGAAATACACCACCGCCATGACCACCCCGAGGAGGCCATTTGAAATTTCCGTTAAGAGCACAACAAACGACCGGAGTTCGCGAAGATTGCGATTGTATTCAAGCAACGTTGTTCCGCGTGTCCAGGCATGGACAAACATCAAATTCCAGCGAATCAAACCAATTGAGGCATAGACAAACGGGATGCTGGCGGTCTGGCGGGGTTCGAGTGTGGTGAATGGAATCCAGTCGCCCGAGTTTAAAACTCGATAGACAGAGCTTCCTGTGAGGGTCACAAAGGCCATTAACCCTCCTTGAAATAAAACTTCTCCAAGGTTGGCATACCAGGGGCCATACTCGACCTCCCGCACGGTTCGATTTGCCAGCTGGCTGAGGGTGTTCAAAATCGCAGCCAGCGCCATGATGACGATGGCTGTGCCCGGATCAAAAACCAGAATCACACAGACATTGAGAGCATCCTCAGATGACAGGGCGCCGGAGCGAGTCGGGCGATAGCGTAAAAATACACACACCATCAACAACAGCAGAAAAACAGCGGAGTGCAGCACTTTTTGGGTGTTTACGGCCTGAACGGAATATCCCTGTCCCATGGATAACTGGTATACCAGCCACAGACTCAAAGTTCCAAACAGCCAGATAAACAATAAATAAGGCCAGCCATAAGGGGTTCGTTCAAATTTTGACACCATAAAAGAAGAAAGACTTGAAAAGAGGTAAAATTTGGCTGGCAACGATTCAAGCACATGCAAGCAGAACCGCAGGAATTGACAGTCGAAGTCACCCGCATCCATGAGCCTGGGGCCCGGTCCCAGCAAAGAGACGTGTCTTTATCAATGTGTGAAGCAATTCGTCTTGGGTTTGGAAGTGGGTGAAAAAAACAGGAAAGCTAAAATGTAAGCCTGTTTTTTCTACTGGACCCGGTGTAAATTCTGCAAGTTTTTTTTCTTGAAAAAGCCCCTTTTCTACTCTTCTCGTGAAAAAAAGATAAAGATCTTCAAGGAGATGAGATTTTACCTGGAATCTGGCCTGGAAGGTCAGTGAATCAATCCTGGTTCACCAATTGCATCTTTGACACAGCGCTGAGAAAATCAGCCAAAGGTGCGAGAATTTCCCCTCCTGGTTCAACGTTGTTTCACTCGTGACCCAAATTCAGACTTAATTTTCCAAGGATGAAGTGACCGGTATGTCAACATTGCAATCGTCTCAATCTGACACTCCACAAAAGAGCAAAGCGACCACCACCCGAACTACCAGTTCGGGAATTGAACTTAATTCATATTACAGTCAGGCTGACCGACCCGAAGGGGCCCCAACTGAAATTCCTGGATCATATCCATATACTCGTGGGATTTTTGCCCAAATGTACCGGAGTAAGCTCTGGACCATGCGCCAGTATGCCGGTTTTGCTACGGCTGCCGAGTCGAACCGGCGCTACCGCTATTTGCTGGAACAGGGCACAACCGGTCTTTCAGTTGCTTTCGATTTGCCAACGCAGATTGGATTGGACTCAGATAACCCGCTGGCGTTGGGCGAGGTTGGAAAGGTTGGGGTTGCCATTGATTCGTTAGAAGACATGGAAGTTTTATTTGATCAGATTCCACTGGATCGTGTTTCAACGTCAATGACCATCAATGCCACGGCCCCAATTTTGTTATCGCTTTATATTGCGGTCGGGAGAAAGCAAGGCGTGCGGCCCGATCAACTCAACGGCACCGTTCAAAATGACATTCTCAAAGAATATATGGCGCGTGGGACCTATATTTACCCTCCACGCCCATCGCTCAGGCTGATTACCGATTTGTTTGCCTATTGTTCGGCTGAAGTTCCCAACTGGAACACCATTTCAATCTCGGGATATCATATCCGGGAAGCCGGGTGTACGGCAGCCCAGGAAATTGCATTTACGCTGGCAGATGGAATCTGCTATGTGCAGGCTGCCCTTGACGCGGGCCTGGATGTTGATCAATTTGCACCCCGCCTGTCGTTTTTCTTCAATGCTCACAGCAACTTACTTGAAGAGGTCGCAAAATTCCGGGCTGCCCGACGGATGTGGGCCCAGATGATGCGTGAACGATTTGGAGCGAAAAATCCCAAGTCCATGATGCTCCGCTTTCATACCCAGACCGCCGGAAGTTCGCTGACCGCCCAGCAACCCGAAGTCAATGTTGTGCGAACCACCATTCAGGCACTGGCGGCGGTGTTGGGTGGTACGCAATCACTGCATACCAACTCTAAAGACGAGGCGTTGGGGCTCCCAACCCAGGATGCGGCCCGCGTGGCTTTGCGAACCCAGCAAGTGATTGCCTATGAATCAGGTGCGGTTGATGTATCTGACCCGCTTGGTGGCTCCTATTTGATTGAGCATTTAACGGATGAACTCGAATCGCGCGCCAGGGGTTACATTGTGCGCATTGATGAAATGGGTGGGATGTTGACCGCGATTGAAAAAGGGTTTCCACAACGCGAAATCCAGCAGGCAGCGTTTGAATATCAGCGGGCCGTTGAAGAAAACCGGCAGGTCGTGGTTGGTGTGAACAAATTCCATATGGATGAAGAGACTCCGATTCCGATTCTCCATATTGATCCAGAACTGGAAAAAGCCCAGGTTGAACGAGTCCAGGCGGTTCGGGCCCGGCGGGATGCCGTCAAGGCAGCCGCGGCTCTGGATGCCGTCGAAACCGCTGCCCGGGGGAGTGAGAACATCATGCCGTACATCCTGAATGCGGTTGAAATTTCCCCAACCGTGCAATAACATTCAACCGCATTCATCATGCCGTACATCCTGAATGCGGTTGAATGTTATTGCACGGTTGGGGAAATTTCAGATCGGTTGCGGACCGTGTTTGGTGAGTATCAGGAGTCAGTCGTGTTTTAGGAAAGGGTTCCGGGTTCCGGGTTCCGGGTTCCGGGTTCCGGGTTCCGGGTTCCGG
>DAOQNB010000615.1:0-4414 GCA_035335845.1 Acidobacteriota bacterium
GCTTGGGGCTGGGGGCTGAGGGGTTCCAACTCAAGACAATGAGTGTTTGCTTGTTTTTCTGAATACCGATTTCCAATGATTGTTTGATTTTCTTGTTTTTCAATCGCTTTGAATTGAAAACCTTCAGCCCCCAGCCCCCAGCCCCCAGCCCTGAGCGCGAAGCGCTCTTGTGTCAGCTCTGGCCTTCTCAAATATCCACAGCCGACGCCCACGCCGCCCAGGTAAAGTTCGCCGGGAATGCCAATCGGAACGGGGTGCCCTTCAGCGTCAAGCACCAGCGCCGTCATATTTGAAACTGGCTTTCCAATGGGAACGGTGCGGCTCGAATTGTCTGGCTGGCAGACAAAAAAGGTGGCGTCAATTGTGCATTCGGTTGGTCCGTACAGGTTGACGAGTTCCACGTCTGGAAGTTTTTCAAAGAACCGATCCCGCAGGTTCCCGGAAAGCGCTTCGCCACCGGCAAAAACCCGTCGGAGTTGAGGGCACTGGGAAAACAGGGGTTCTTCAAGCAGCAGGGAAAGCAGGGTCGGGACAACTTGCAGAATGGTAATCTGTTGATCTGCAATTACTTGCGACAAGCTTTCCGCATCCTGATGAATTCCTGGTTCAGCCATCACCAGGTGGGCACCAGCCATCAATGGTGCCCAGAATTCCCACACCGAAGCATCAAAACTAAACGGTGTTTTTTGCAACACCCGGTCATCGGCGGAGAGGGGAAAGGTCTGGTGCATCCAGTGCATGTGGTTGCAGATGGCCCGATGCGGAATCATTACACCTTTGGGCTGACCGGTTGACCCGGACGTGTACAGCACATAAGCCAGATCTTCAGGAACTGGCTGCGCGGCAGGAAGGGTGTTGCTGGGCCTGGCTGGCAGGGAAAATGGCTGATCCAGGCAAATCGTCTGGGCTGAGGTGTGGGGCAGCCGTTCGACCAGGTGCGATTGGGTCAGAATCAGTGATGCCTGGGCATCGCTGATCATAAATGCCAGCCGATCAGCCGGATATCCTGGGTCAAGTGGAACATAGGCCCCCCCAGCTTTGAGCACACCCAGTAATGCGGTCACCATCTCAATTGAGCGTTCAACCAAGACTCCCACCAGTGCGCCAGGTCCAACGCCCAGATGCTGAAGATATTGGGCCAGTACATCAGCCTGTGAATTGAGCTGGTGGTATGTGACATTCTGATCTCCAGAAACAACCGCAATGGCATCAGGTGTTTGCCGCACCTGGATTTCAATTAGATGATGGAGCAATTTGTCAGTTGGAAATTGTCGCTCGGTCTGGTTTGGTTGTACCAGAACCTGATCGCGCTCAGCTTCTGACATCAACGGCAGGCTGGAAATCGGTGCTTCCGGATTGGTACAAATCCCGTGCAAGAGCGTTTCCAGGTGGGTTAGAAACCGGCGAATGGTCGCTGATTCAAAGAGTTCTGTTTTGTATTCAAACCCGGCGATAATCCCGGCTTCGGTCTCTGCCATTGACAGCGTCAGGTCAAACTTGGAGGTACGGTTTTCAACTTCAAGCGTGTCAATAAGCTGGGTTCGATTGGGTGGTGCGGATTTTTGACTGGCGCGGCCTTCCTGGCCAAAGGCAAACATCACCTGAAAGAGCGGCGTGCGGTTCAGGTCCCGATCCGGGTGGAGCAATTCAACCAGTTTTTCAAATGGCACGTCTTGATGGGCAAAAGCACCCAGCGCCGTTTCCCGAATTTGCCGGAGCACGTCCCGAAATCCAGGTTTACCGGAGAGATTGACCCGGATAACCAGTGTATTGACGAAAAAACCAATCAAATTCTCAATTTCGGATCGGGTCCGATTGGCAATTGGGGTGCCAATGAGAAGGTCTTGCTGCCCGGTGTACCGGCTGAGTTGAACCGCAAAGGCCGCCAGCAGGGTCATAAACATGGTGCAGCCTTCGCTTTGTGAAAGCACGCGCAATGGCTCGACCAGATGTGGAGCAAAGGTTGTCTGTTCCCAACCGCCCCGATGTGATGGATTGACTGGGCGTGAATGGTCGGTTGGAAGCTCAAGAACCCCAGTGGTGTCACCAAGTTGTTGCCGCCAAAACGTCAGTTGTGTTTCAAGCACGGCACCGCTGAGTTTCTCGCGTTGCCAGACCGCAAAATCAGCATATTGAATGGGGAGCGGTGGCAACGGAGATGGCTTCCCTTGAGAAAAAGCGGCATAGAGGGTCTGGATTTCACGCAAAAACACCCCAACCGACCAGCCATCCGAAACAATGTGGTGCATCGTGACCACAATCACCCAATCCTGAGCGCCGAGTTTGAGAACTTTCACCCGAACCAGCGGCCCCGTGGCCAGATCAAACGAACTCTGGGTTTCTTCAATGATATGAGCCGCCAGAGCCTGCCGCCCATCGGGTCTATCAGCCAGATGTGAAACATCAGACACTGAAAATAAACAGGCTGGCTCCGGGTTAATCACCTGGACCGGCTCGCCATCAATGACCTGAAATGTGGTGCGAAGTACTTCGTGCCGGCGAATGATTTCCAGAATACTCTGGTGCAGGATGGCGGTGTTGACTGGGAGTCGAACCCGAAAGCCGCCCGGAAGGTTGTAGGCAGCGCTCCCTGGTTCAAGCTGGTCGAGAAACCATAATCGTTGCTGAGCAAACGAGAGCGGCAGTGGGTGTGTCCGGGGAACTGGCTGGATCCCGACGGGTGGCTCGGCGGAAGTCGCGGCCTGGGTCTGGCTTTTCTTTCGCAGGCGTTGGAGGAGCAGCGCCCGTTGTTCAGGTGTCAGGTTGGCGGCGCTCAAGGTCGGATTCCCTCGATCCTGGCTGGAAATAGCAGACGGGTCAGCCGTTATGGTCGCGGCCAGAGCTTTCGGCCTGGAGGCAAGATGGTGCAGGTAGGCAACCAGCGGTTCAAAACTCAACCGACTCACAAATTCTATGGCGCGTGATCGGGCATCGGCGGCGTGCTGCTGATAGAAGTCACGATCTGAAAGCAGTTTCTCTAATGCGGCACGCCAGGGGGCCAGATCCTGGGTGGGAACAATCGGAATCGGAAGGTGGTGTTCGTCAAGCTGGTCGGTAAAGCGCTCGATAGGGTGAACCGGAATCACAAACTCAGTGCCAAGCTTTGCCTCTGGGATTCCACCCGAACTGGCGGCAATCACTGGAACCCCGCGCAGCATGGCTTCAAGTGTGACAAACCCAAGTCCTTCAAACCACAACGACGGCACCAGCAATACTTTTGTGTGTCGGAAGAGTTCGTCAATGTGCTCAGTTGGCGTCAGGAGTGAAATATTGACCCGTTGTGCCAGGGCCGCCCGGTCTTCCTGTGTAGCGCCCCAGGTCGGTACCGCGGCAAACTGAACCTGGGGAAGGGCATCTGCCAGACCCAGCAAAATTGAAATGCCTTTGACTGCACATGGGTTGATATGCGTCACAAACGGGTTATCAAAACTCCCAAGGTGCGGAAATGGCGGCTCACCATAGGCTGGCCAGTAGAGTTGCAGCGAATCCAGCCCACTCCACTCCTTGATATATTGCTGCACAAATTGACTGACCGAAACAATCCCGGCGGTTTGTGCAATCAGACGGGTACGCGCCTGGCTTGGGAAAAAGGCGTGGGGGCCAAACGGGAGAAACTCAAGTGTGTGAACAATATACACAACTTTCGATGGGCAAATCCTCAAGGCCGCATCAAGCAAATTCTGGGTTGGATCTTCGGTCGAAATAAACACAAAATCAGGCTCATCGCGCTCAAGTTCCGTGACCAGTTCTGCCCGAAGCTGCGCCGGGTCAGCAATTGAATGCACTTCGACCCCATTGAGGGTAAACACATCTTTGTGATCTTCAGCCCGAAATGAAATGTCCCGACTCTGGAGCAACGCCTGAAACGATGAGCGGGTTAGCTGGTCGGTTGGGCTAAAGGAAGGAACAATCACTCGAAAGGGGTGACCTTGAGCAGAGAGGGCTTCGGCCAGCATCCGATTGCCTTTATTCGCCCCATTGAGCCGCAAATAGGGCAGATTCATACTTAACAGCAGCTTCAAACCATTACCTCACATTACCTTTGATTTAGGGTATTTCACCCCAACAGAATCAATAAGTACTCTACCGGAAATTCCAAGACATTTTAACCACGAAAAACACGAAAAACACGAAAAGAATCAAAGACTTACCAAATTTAATACCTCAGAAAACTTACGACAGAGCACTTACCACCGGCTCTGGCTGGGAAAAAACACGTTCAGTTTCTTCAACCCTGAGCCCGACTTCTTCAGCCCGGTTTCTTCAGCCCGAACATGTATTAAGTCACTGTCCCGCCATCCTGGATGATCATCTCGCCATTCATATAACTATTGCGGTCAGAAACCAGAAACGCAGCCAGTTCGCCCATTTCTTCTGGTCGTCCATAGCGCCCCAGTGAACACCAGCCTTCGTA
>DAOQNB010000616.1:0-4412 GCA_035335845.1 Acidobacteriota bacterium
GTGGTATTGACCCTGGCAGTGGGAGTACTGGGTTTTACCATCATTCCCAAATGGGATTTAAATCACCTCAACGTCGGCGCCCACGTCCTGAGCAGCTACACGTATGCCAACCCATTGAATCAGAAGATTTTGTTTTATCACGAAGATGTACTTGGCGGCGTCACCAGTGTGGTTCAAAGCGACACCACGCGCACACTGCTGGCCAATGCCAAATTCCAGGGTAACGACACGCACGAAGTTCCCGCTCAGAAGCAATTTGCCATTGTGCCGCTTTTGTTTACCCGTAACTATAACCAGTCACTGGTGATTGGACTTGGAACCGGCACCACGGCCAGCGTCATCGGAGCGTTTCCCTTTTCAGAAATTGATATCGCTGAAATTTCGCCGGGTATTGTCACCGCCGCACACGACTATTTTGGGCACCTGAACCGCAACATCCTGGATGATCCGCGAGTCAAGCTCCACGTCACCGATGGGCGCAACTACGTTTTATTAACCCCGAAACAATATGACCTCATCAGTATCGAACTCACCAATATCTGGTTTGCGGGCGCGGCCAACCTGTACAGCCAGAATTTTTATGAGCTTTGTCGCAAACGGCTTCGGTCTGGAGGTGTGTTTCAGCAATGGGTTCAGATTCACCACATGGACCCGGTGGATTTGATCAGTATTGTCAAAACCATGCATTCGGTATTTCCGCACATGGCCTTTTTTGTCGGAGGCGGTCAGGGAATTCTGCTTGGTTCAGACCAACCCCTGGAAGTCAATTTCAAAACCCTTGAATCACTCAATGAGCGCCCACAGATCCATCAATGTCTGGACAATGCCAGTATTGTTGGAAATGACATGCTGTCGGTTTTGAGCGGCCTGTATCTCTATGACCAGAGTGTTGTTGAGTTTATCAATAGCGAGCCGATGGCTGAAATCAGCACTGACTGGTATCCATTTCTTGAGTACACCACGCCGCGTGGAAACCAGTTGCCCTATTCACGGCTGGCCAATCTAAAGTTACTGGAAAGTTACTGGTACCGAAAACTCCCACGCCTCACAGATGCAACCGAGGCCGATATGCTTTATTTGCAAGGGTTAGTCGAAACCGGACGTGGCAACCATGCCCAGGCAGTCAGGTGGTTGGAACAGGCGTTGGCTAAAGGAAATCAAAATCCACGCTGCAGTGAGTTATTGCGGAAGGAACGTGAGGCACTGGTAAAGTAAGGGTCAGGGTTTTCGAGGCTTATGCTTTGTATCTCTTTGAAGCAATGGACTTTTTCTCTGGTTTTACCGAAATCGCTGTGGTGAAAATGGCGTCAGATCAACCGCCGGTGCAGTACCAGTGACCAACGATGTCATCACCGAAGCGGTAATCGGTGTAAGCAAAATTCCGTTCCGATAATGCCCGGTGGCACAGAGTAACCCTGAAACGTCCGTGGCCCCCAGAATCGGCAACTGATCTTCAGCCAGTGGCCTCAACCCGGCCCAGGTTTCAATCAACGCACAATCAGCCAGTGCCGGAACCGTTTCAATCACCCCTTTGAGCAAGGCCATCACCCCTCTGGCAGTCACGTGTTTGGCAAAGCCGGTATCTTCAACCGTGGCGCCGACCACCAGCCGTCCATCACGCCGGGGAACAAGATAGGCCGCTTCAGATCGAATCACATGCCGCAAGAGTGTCGGGGGTTGCATCTCCAAAGCCAGCATTTGTCCCCGAATCGGTCGCACACTGGCTCTGGGCAAGCGGAGTAATTCGACTGGCATCTGGGCAGCCCAACTCCCTGCGGCGTTAATCACCACAGGTGCTGACCAGCGCTCAAGCCCCACCTCAACTCCTTTCACTCGATTATGTTCAGCCAGAAGTTGCACACTTCCGGCATTGCAGCGGATATCAACTCCGGCCAGATAGGCAGCCGTAATCAGCGCACGCGTCAGACGGCGGTTATCAACCTGCCAGTCGTCAGGCAGCCAGACAGCTTCGACCAGTTTGGGTGACAGATGTGGCTCATGTTCAAAGGCTTCAGCGGCGGAAATCAGAGAGGCCCGCAACCCGGCAGATTGCTGCCAGTTCACAAAAGCCTGCAGTTGGGTATGCTGATCGGCTGAAAATGAAGGCAAGAGTGTGCCTTCCTGCCGCAGTTCGATATCAATTCCGGTTTCGTCACGCAAACACTCAGCCAGTTTGGGATACAGCGCCCGGCTGGCCAGACACAAATCAAGCATTGCTCCTGGCCCCGTGGCTTCTGATTGCGGCGCCAGCATTCCGGCAGCCGCCCAGGAGGCTTCACCACCAGGCTGGTCATTGCGTTCAAAAAGCGTCACCTGGAGCCCGGCCTGTCGTAAAGCACGACCAATCGCCAGACCAATGACCCCTCCACCAATCACAATTACATCAGTTGTCTTCATTCTTTCTTATACCCACCTCAAGGCGGAATGCTCAACTTATTCGGTGTCGTCTTCGACACGTGGCGAGCCAAGCACCATTGTTTGCCCACCTCCTGAAACGACAGGTTCAGTCAGCGTGCACCGCCATAAAATCAACGTTTGATTGTCAGTTTCACCAGTTTCCCCGCTGGCCTGAATCAACCTGTCAGCAATAACCCCAAGATGCAAATTTCGTTGTCCCACGATTTCAGCCAGCGACTGCTCTGGAACTTTGCCACAGATGCCATCCGAACAAAGCAACAGCACATCGTCTGACTCCAGTCGAAAGACAATCGGTCCATAGTTACGGGGAAAGGCTGTTCCGCCAAGAAAATACTGGAGCTGACTTCGACCTTCATGCGCCTGAATCATATCTGGCGGAATCACCCCGGCACGTGCCAGTGCCGCTGCAACCGAATGATCTTCAGTGATTTTGGTAAAAGCACGGGTGCGAGGTTGGTAATGAAACAGAGGGCTGTCACCTAAGTTCATGGCAATGACCCAACTTTCCCAGATGACGGCGGTCACAATCGTGGAACCAGCTTTTCCCCAGCCATTCTCATTGATCATGTTCACCACAAAGTTATTGGTTTCTTCAATTGCTGCCAAAACTGCTTCTGAAATGGCCCCAGCCGTGAGCGCACGAGGTGAAATGACATTTAAGCAATGGTCAACTGCCAGAGTATGAAATAACGTTGTGGCGTATTTTTTGAGTGCGTCGCGGCTGATGACTTCGCCATGGGCATATCCACCCATTCCATCAGCCACAGCCAGCACAGTGACTGGAGGTCCATCAATGCCAATATGAAAAGACAGCACAACAAAGCTGTCTTCGTTGTTGTCACGCTTGTTGGTTTCGCTCCGAATAGCAAGCATGTTTTCTTGAGGAAGGCTGGAATTGAGTACCTGTGTCATGCCTGGTCTCCTTGGAATGAAGAATTCAGAATGTAGAATGAAAAATGTAGAATTGAGAACGTGGTGCAAGTTTGTCGCAAGATGTCAATTGTCAGGTTTCTGGTAAACCTATTTTTCCGAACAATTTACTTCTTACCAAACACAAAAGAATGATTTCAAACTGGTATGGAAAACAAATAATACCTTATCTGTCTTCATTCTTCATTCTTCATTCTTCATTCTTCAAATTTCGCCCAAAATACTGACCTGGTCCCCAGTTTTGGTACCTGGTAAGACCAAAATCAAAGGACAAAAAGGACAAAAAGGACAGACTGGAAGTCAGTTTTGTCACCACGAAGGCTCAATTTGAGTGAACTTTGATCCCACTCAATGATCTGGTCACTTCCTGTTTCCGAGTGGTATCTCGACCTGGTCGGGACTGATCTTTGAGCAAGGTGGTGCTCTTTTGGGCAAAATTTAGGTCATTCTCAATTCTTCACTCTTCATTCTTCATTCTTCATTCTCAATTCTTCATTCCATTCATATGCTGAACATTGTTCTTGTTGAACCAGAAATTCATACCAATACCGGAAACATTTCGCGCACCTGTGTTTGCACTGGTGCTTCACTGCATCTGGTACGGCCACTTGGGTTTTCAGTTGATAGCAAGCAGTTACGGAGGGCTGGACTGGATTACTGGGACGCGCTCAACGTGCAGTACTATGACAATTTTGCTCAGGTCCAGGAAACCTTTCCACAAGGACGTTTTTTCTTTGCTTCGACCAAAGCCAGACGCACCTATGCCGATGTGAGCTACCAGGCAGGGGATTTTTTGGTTTTTGGCAGAGAAACCAGAGGCTTGCCGGAAGAGTTGATTGAGGCCAATCTGGAAACGGCGATTCGAATTCCAATGCTCGAAACGGCTCGTTCGCTCAATCTCTCCAACGCCGCCTCGATTGTGCTCTATGAAGCACTCCGCCAGCTTGGCTTTCCCAACTTATTGACCGCAGGGCAATTATCGAAGACGTTGGGCTAAAAAACCAGGGCTGAAGACATCGGGCTTGGGGCAATCGAAGGGATGAGGGATGAAGGATGAGGGATGA
>DAOQNB010000617.1:0-4395 GCA_035335845.1 Acidobacteriota bacterium
GTGAATTTATTATAGATAGATGACTTTCTTGAGGAATGTGTGTGATTCCGTGTCCAGAAAAGTTACCCTTTTGGGCTAAAAATGTCTTAAAATGTCCAATTGATGAATCAGAATTTTTGCACATTGATTTTGAGCTGTGAAGTATATCAATTATGTTCCCAAACTCTAAACAATTGCTTCGTGAGATGGTCAACAAGGCCCGACTACAGAAGGGGCTCACTGCGGTACCACCTGATAAGTACTTGATGCGAATACACAAAAACGAGCATTTACCAAGTCTCCGCAAAATGGAGGTGGAAAGCGATTACTGTGAACCCCTTGATTTAAAAACATTTCAGAGAGATTTACACGCTGCCCACCGGATAGTACTGTCACGACTTGTTGCTTATATCGAACATTTCGAGCAAGTTCTTGGTCTCAACACTGTCTTTCGATTTATGAATGTAGCCCTTCAGGAAGGACTGTTAATCAGTCAACCTGAAGCGGAGACTATCTTCGAAAACATTTCAAAGCTGTACTTTCAACACCCACATTACTCGAAGTTTGTTCCGTCACGCTTCATTGGTCGCAGAAAAGAAATTCAAAGGGCGATCACCTGGGCGGCAGGGCATCAAGCTATTTTGTGGGTTTGCGGATTTGGCGGAAACGGGAAAACCATTTTTCAAATGTTCCTGGCCCAATCCTTGCGTTGTGGGTGGGATCACCTCCGCTCCGAATTCCAGAAATGTGAACCATATGAAGCAACAATTTGGATGGCTGACAGTGAAGCCTCACCGCTTGATTTCGATTCTTTTCTCAACAAAATAACCTTCGTACTTGACAATCCCAGTCACCATTTGTACCTCGAAGGAAATCAAGATCAACTCCCTCTCCCTCCAACTTCCCAAAACCGAAAGTCGGACCCAGAAGATGTTCGCCAACTGCTTCAAAAACGACGAGCGCTGGTTGTTGTAGATAATGCAGAAACCATCGAACCGGTCGAATTGACAAAGATTCTTGGATTTTTCAAATTGCTGCCAGGCGAAAGCCGTAGTCGGCTTGTTATTGGCGCCCGCTCTGAACCGAAACTCTCTGAATCTGAAGGCATCACCTCGATTCTTATCAAAGGACTTGAACCCCAGGAAGCATCTCAATTTGTCACAGATCTGTGCCACTCAAAAATGGTTTCCCTCTCCGAAGATGAAATTCAGGCTATCTGTGTTGAAACCGAATGTAATCCAGCCGCTCTCCAAATCATCGTTGGATTGGTCAGCCGAGGTCATGAACTTCGTGATATTCTGGGATACCTCAAGAGAGGAATCCATCGCGAAGTCGTTACCGATATTTATCACCGAATCATCCGCTTTTCATTTATTAAAGCTCTGTCTACGCCTGAAAGATTACTTCTGCTTGCCAAAGGGCTGTTTCCCTTTGCTGAGCGAGAAACTGTTTTGGCCGATGTAGCTGGGGTCGAAAGGGAGAAAGGACACAACCTCTTTGAGAAGTTACAATCACTCTACCTTGTGAACTTTGAAAAACTCGCCACAAAACCTGGAGCACCTGAAAAGTGGATGATTGATACTCACAATCTCATTCAAAGATTTCTTGAAACCATTTGGCACGGTGAAGACTATGGAATCGAAGAACTCAAAACATTGAAACCGGAGATTGAAAAACGTTGGTGGAGTTATGCGTACAACTTGAATGAACGAGTCGGACAATACAATTTTGAACAGATAGAGCAACGGGAGGGATTCCCCAAAAAAGTTGGAAATGTCCTTGGTCAAATCTCAAAACGAATTGAGAGAGATGAACTCAAGGCACTTGAGCTATTTACATGTTATGAAGACGGATATGGACACATTTTTTTGCAGTGGTGTGAGTGGCATGATGTGTTGAGAATTTGTAAGAATGCGGTCCCTCTGGCTCTCAGATCTCACAAACCTAAATTGCTCGGCTATTTACTACTGGACCAGATGTCAACAATCCACCGTGAACGGGGCGATTTCAAGGAATGTTGGGCATGTATCACAGAAGCTGAGAAATATTATTCGGAACTCTATGCTGTTATGAGTTCAATTGCTGATCCGAATGCTCGCGAACTTTTCAAAGCAGAGCTGGACTGGTTTCACGCCGACACGAAGATGGTTCGTGGAAACATTTATCGAAGGGAAGGAAACTATGTTCCAGCTATTGGTGCTTACCAGGAAACAGAAAAATTATTTCATCAACTTGGTGACGTGAGGAAATCGCTGGATGTGACGATTAACCATGGTGGATGTCTTCTTGAACAAGCACTGGAAAATTTACGTGATCACGATGGAAACCCAGTACCTGTTGATTCTCAAGGCATAATGAGTGAACGGCTGAGCTTGATTAAAGATCTGTTTCACTCAGCGATAAAAAAGGCGAATGAGTCTGGACTTGACTCAACCCGTTGGTGGAAGTTTTCTACAGGCGCGGCCTGTATTGCCTGGCTTGGTGTGCTGGCGCGTGTGAATGGTGATTATTCAACCGCTCAACAGTTGCTGAAGGAAAGTGAGTCCGGATTTCACCGACAACTTTCAATAGCAAGACTTTATCGAGAGCAAGCACTTGTGGAGCATTTACTTGGAAATAAGAAAGCAGCCAGGGACTTGGATATGAGGGGGATTCAGTTACTGGAAAAAGCACAGGTCTTCCACTCACGCGAGTTCTCACATCAGAATTATCATCGTGTGATTGAATCCTTGAAGAATTCAAACAAGTGGTGCACTGATTAAGAATTCAATACGCAGCAGTATATAAAACGGGTACCTGTGGTTTTGCTCTTCTTCTCAGCCACCCCGTGACTATCAAGCATCCCAGCTATTGAAATTCTCCTTTTATTAAGGATAAATACCAGTAATATTTCCTTATGAGGAGGAGAAATGAAAGAATTACTCCGACAGAAATTGATTGATTCACTGGCTGGTCAGCCACCACCACGCACGCTTCGGGAGGTGCACCTCCCTGACGTGCCGGGCAAGGCAATTGCCGTCATTGGCCCCAGGCGGGGCGGTAAAACAACCTTCCTGTGGCAAATTCTTGCCCACCGACTGGATCAGGGCACCTCCCGCGAAGGACTTGTGTATTTCAACTTTGAGGACGAACGCCTCGCAGGTCTGGCCGCGACTGACCTCCATCTGGTGGTAGAAGAATATTTCCGGCTCTATCCAGGCTGGCGCGACCACAAGAAGGCTACGTTTTTCTTTGATGAAATCCAGGTTGTGCCAGGCTGGGAACTATTCGCCTGGAGATTGCTCGACACCGAAAACATAGACCTGTTTCTTTCTGGCTCGTCAGCCCGGTTGCTCAGCCGTGAGGTAGCAACCAGTATGCGTGGCCGCGCAATGGAAGCTCTGATTTTTCCGTTCAGTTTCCGTGAATTTCTCCGGCATCGGAACGTCGAACCGCAAATACCTCCAGATCGCCTGCCAAAAGCTGAACGGTCGGCCATGGATAAAGAACTCCTCACCTATCTCACAACCGGCGGCTTCCCTGAAGCCCAGGGCCGGCACCCATCACGAGACCGATTTGAATTGCTACGTGGGCAGGTGGACACCATGCTGTTGCGCGATGTCATCGAGCGCCATGCCGTCTCGCATCCGGTCGCGCTCCGCTGGCTGGTTCGGCAATTACTTGGCAGTGCCGGCAGCTCGTTTAGTATCAACAAATTCTATGGCGATCTTCGATCACAGGGAATTCCAGTTGCCAAAGATACCCTCTATGCCTATGTGACACACCTTGAAGATGCCTTCCTGGTATTGACCGTGCCGATTGCCACTGATTCCGAACGCCGCCGAATGGTCAATCCACGCAAAGTTTATCCGATTGATCCAGGGTTGATCCCCGTTTTTGACCGATCTGGAAAAGCCAACCTTGGGCATTCGCTGGAAACCGCCATTGCCCTTGACCTGAAACGACACGGAGCGGAGATCGCGTATGTCCGCACCCGGCAGGACTTCGAAGTTGACTTCCTGGCCCGCGCTCACGATGGCACTCACGCCTTGATCCAGGTTAGTGCTGATTTGTCTGACCCGGTCACTCGAAACCGCGAATGTCGGGCCTTGATTGAGGCTTCTGCTGAATATCCAACGGCAACCCTCAATCTGATTTCGTTAACGGCGGATCATGTACCCGGAGTGGACCACCGCATCCAGCTTTTTTCAGCCGCCAACTGGTTATTGAAAACAAATAGAGTTGGTAGTTTGTAGCGGCCAGATTTCTTTGAGGATTCTTTGACTATTTTCTAAAGCGAGGGCCTGGCTGGAAGTTGGTATAATTTGATATCTTCTTGATACTTTTTTAATACCAATAAGCTATCTGATTCAATCCATTTTCATAGTGTTTTGGTACAAAGTTGATCCTGTTTTGATCTCATTGGCATTCATCCTG
>DAOQNB010000618.1:0-4379 GCA_035335845.1 Acidobacteriota bacterium
GTTCCGTTGACGTCAGCGTGGTTTTCTGGACTTCAATTTCTTTTTGTTTCCAGGCACCCCCTTCAAAAACCCAGTCCATCCGCACCACCTGGAGCATCACCTGCCGACCCGTTTGAACCTTCCCGTCAATATCGGTGACGATGGTGTCAACGGCGAAGACTTCACCGGGATTGATAAACGTCCGGTTGACCCTCACGCCGACATAGAGTGCCGATGGATGAACGATAAAGCTCGTGGCGCCAGAAATCGTCTGCCGGTTGACATCCTGGACAGAGGCTTCGGCAGTGATCACATAGGGTCGCGGAGGCGTCGCCGAATCAAAATCAATTCGCAGCCGATGCTGTCCGGCAAAGTCGGTTTTGGCGGTAAACGTTTCAACCTGTTCGGGTTGGAAGCGACTTGAAAAATCCCGCCACCAGGGTTGCCAGGTGCCAAATGTGAATTCATCCCAGTTGGGCGGGCTGTACGAGCCACCTTTGGCCGACACGCGCCAGTTGGTCTCAGCATTGCCCAACCCGCCGCCGGAGTAGTAACTGGCATTGACCGTGGTTTCAGCAAAACCTTTGATCAGGTGCGGGCCGTCGGTGGCGTTGACGGTGACTTCATATTCAGGCCGGCGGAATTCTTCGATTTGAAAGGTATGCGTGGTGGAGGTGTCGGTTGGACCATTGGTCGGGCTGGCTGTGACGGAAAGTTCCACTCGGGAATAGCCCATATTGACGGCTTTGGGAATATCGCCCGTCAACGAAAACCCGCCATAGGCATTGATGGTTGTGGTCCCTTTGGCAAATTCATTGCCTTGCGAATCAAAAAACGCATAGGTCACGGTTTCACCGATGCCGGTCGCCGGGCCAATATCGCCATCTTTGGCGGTTCCAAGCCGCCGAATCCAGCCTTTGACATTGATGGTTTCGCCGGGTTTGTAGAGTTTTCGATCATCAAACACAAACCAGCGCAGGCCATCTGTCGTGGCGTTGCGATGCCAGTCACCATTCTCCTGCCACCAGCCATCGGTTTCCGGCAGGATGGCGGTGTCAACACCTTTGCGAACCAGCAGGAAATTCGGTTTCTGGGCCGGTTCCGACTTGAGCGCCAGTCTGGCCAATCCATCGGTCCCAGTTTTGGCAGTCAGGTTTTCCGGAAACAGCACGACTTCAGCGTTTTCGACCGGTTTTCCATCCGCGAGCGAATTGGCCCAGGCAACCAGGTCGGTGTTATCCACCAGCGCATCAACCGCCAGCCGGGTTGACTGTACCCAGCGAGGCTCGGCGTCAAAAGTGTATTCAGTGGATTTAATTCCCAGCGGTTTGACGAGCACAATGACGTGCCCCAGGCCATTGGAAAGCGCGGGTGTCAAATCAATCCGTGTTTCGGTCAATTCATCGGCTTTGCCGCGAACCGGAATCTTTTGGGTTGAAATCAGTTTGCCGGGCGGTGTGATACGTTCTTTTTGCTGGCGTTGATACCAGTCCCGGCGGAACGCAAGAAACGCATGCCAGTCTGCCGGGGTAACCTGAAACATCCGAACCCGAAGTTCTGGAACATTGGTTGTATACACTGGAAGTTGTTTGGCACCAGCCGGTTCCAGCGTCGTCAAGGTGTTGCCCGAAACCAAAAAGCTCGGGTCATCCGTGCCAACTTTGAAAGTCACGGTGACTGGTTTTCCGAGCACCTGGCCATAGGTATCTTTCAAACTGCGGTCAACCGTCACGGTGTAGGTCGTGCTGCCAGGCTTGGCACCCGTGATGGTGATTTCACTGCCGCTCACGCTGATATCGGCATCTTTGAGGGCAGGCGTGATAGCGATTTGTTCTTTGCGAAAATCGCGAATGTCGAGCGAGTTACTAAACGACAGATTCCACTGGTCACTTGGGCGGCAGCGAGATTCATCCCAGCCGCACCGACTGGCCGTCAAAACCAGCGGGCCATACGTCCGAAAATTGAAGGATTGATCGGCGGGCGTGGTTCGTGGCCCTTCGGCGGACGGCGCGCCAGCCTGCACAGTGACTGTAACTCCGACATTTTTCGGGAGCGGTTCGACCGATTGAAAGGCCAGCCAGTATCCAGGTTCGGTATATTTGGCATAGTTGGCAACCACGGCATCAGCCTGGATTTGTTCGGAGGTCGCCAGTTTGACTGGAACGGACTTGCCGTCAGCCGTGACACGAATGGTTTTGAGAACGGCTTCAGGGTTGATTTTTTGATCGAAGGCGACAAACAGGAGCGGCGTCAACGGTTCGGCCTGGCCAGAGGGCGAGGTGCTTTTCACCGTCGGCGGAGGCGTTGAAAACTTCCACGAAGTTTCAGCGGCCAGGGCCATTCCCAGTGCCGATTTTGTGCCGGCGGGAACCGTGACTTTGTAATCGGTCGCCATTGGAAAACGCCCTGTCGGTTCGAAGACCAGCGTCTTGGTGCCCAGCCAGCGCCATTTTCCAGGAGGTTCGGGCGAAAGTTTGACCGGAACCGGCAGATTTTTTAGATCTTCAATCGCGGTCACCGGCACCATTGGTTGATTGAAGGTCACGCTTAAATTAGGTGCCAGTTCGACATTGCCTTCCGGGCCAAAGCGCAGCACTTCGAGTTTTGAACCCGGTTTGACTTCGGGTAAAGCGGTTTCCGCAGGTGACGGAAACGCCGTTTGAACGGTTTTCCCGGTGCGTGGTGGGGGAAGCGACTTCTCAGGCAATTTAAATGATTTGACTTCATCCGGCTCCAGTTCAAACTTCGGAAGCCGACCAAAAATCTGACGGGTTTCGGATTCGCTCAGCCACTCGGTTTTGGGAACCGGTGTTTGCGCATTGGAGGGAGGCTGAGCCGGGCTTTCGCTCAAACGAAATTTCAACCCGGTTTCAGACTCATCATCAGTTGCAGGGACTGTCCCACGCTGATTGCTGGAGTGAACCGTTCCCAGGGCAATCCCAATGACGAAAAGGCTGGTGATACCCAACACGGCAATACCCATAAAATGATTGTGGAAAATGGCCTTTAATGTTTTCATGGTCGCTTCCTTTTTTTCTTTCGGAGTGCGGCGGCTCGACGCCGCTTTAGAACTTCGGAGTGCGGCGGCTCGACGCCGCTTTCGAATTTCGGAGTGCGGTGGCTTGACACCGCTTTCGAACTCGTGTGGAACTCGTATGTTGACTGGTCAGACGATTGAAACCTATCACATCGGGCAACTTCTTGGCCGTAGCAGTACAGCCGAAGTCTATGAGGCGCGTCAACCCCGTGTGTTTAATCGTTTGGTCGCTTTTAAACATAGTTTGGTTCCGGTTCACCACTCAAACGCCGCCAACCTGGCTTTTCTGAGCGAAGCCCTGGTCGCGGCGGCGGTCCCTCATCCAAACATCGTGCCGATTTTCGACATTGGCCAGATGCCTGACGGTGAGCCGTTTTTCACCATGCAACGCCTGACGGGGGTAACGTTGCGGTTTTATTTTGAACAGCGGCTCCGGCAGAACGCACCGGTGACCGACAAAATCTATTCACTTGAAACTCGACTTGAACACCTGAAAGCGTGCCTTCCGATCTTGTGGCAGGTTGCCTACGGACTCGAAAGCATCCACGACGCCGGGTATCTGCATGGAAATTTCAAACCGGAGCACGTGTTTGTTCACCCGCAAGGACACGCCACCCTGTTTGGGTTCCGAACTCACAACCCTGAAATGGGGCTGGTTGGGGCGCCCCGCTATCTTTCACCTGAGGAGTTGCGCGGAGAGCCGCTTGAGTACCGGTCTGATTTGTATGCGTTTGGCGTTGTCGTCCACGAGATGCTGTTTGGGCATGTCCCGTTTGAAAGTGTGACTCCGACTGAAATGGTCCTGCGGCGGTTAACTGAACCGTTTCCAGCTTTTCCCAATCAGGGGGCTGCGCTGTCTCCTCACCTGGAACAGATCCTGCAAACCGCGCTCAATCGAACGCTATCAAACCGGTATTCATCGGCAACGGCGTTTGTCCAGGACCTGGACCAGGCGCTGCACAACAATGTCATTCCGTTGCGCGTCATCACACCGGCGGGTCACTCAACCACGGAACCGATGCCGGCATCGGTGATTCCTTTTCCAGGCCCATCTACGCTCCCAGGACCCCCGACCCAACCTGGCGATCCTGAAGTTGAATAGTGCACCCATTGAACTTTGCAGCCAAACGGGCCGATGATTCGACTTTCCCAGACATCTGGTGTTCCCTGGTTAATACCAATTAGGGTTCAGGGTATCGGGGTCAGGGATCAGGGAAATACAATTTTTTCAATATTTTAGCCTTCCCGTAATACGAGGACTCTATTCCAAAATGGTATAAATGGATTGCCAGCTTTGAACGTGTTGGGCAGTATTTTCTCTTGCAAGTCGCTTTTCCTGACGATAGCTCTTCAGAAAAAGATT
>DAOQNB010000619.1:0-4365 GCA_035335845.1 Acidobacteriota bacterium
CACCAGGAATCAGGCACGAGTCACCAGATTCTGTAATCAATCACCACAAATCCCTCATTTACCCTGTACCTATAACATCACACTTATCACACGAGGAGCCATGCGTTTATGACCTATCATCTTTTGGCGAAATCAAGGCTTCAATCCTTATTTGCTTTGTTTTTCATCAGTTTATTGGTTTTTGGAACTTTGCCTTTGTCTGCAAAACAAAACCGTAACCGCCCACGGACAACACAGGCTGATCAGATTCCGCAGTCACCGCTGGATCGTGAAGCGAATGTGATCCGAATTGATTCACCTGGAGTCCAAATCGGGTATAACCAGCGGATTCGAGCCACGAAAATCGAATTTCGCAGCCCCGACGATCCCCAAACCGGAAAACTTCCCAATGGGCTGCCGCACCGGGGCGATGCCAAAGTTGAAACCAAAGGCGGATTCACCGAAATTGACGTGCAGGGCAACATTGTGCTGCCGGGGCCGGCTGGCGGGATTGATCCGAAATTAAATACCTATGTGCTGTGGTCAATTACCCCGACCGGTACTGTGCAGAATCTGAGCGAAGTGCTGTATGAAGACGATCTTGGCGGCGCCGGCAGCGATGCCCGCGAAGCAAACGTAACCACGACCCAGCCAGTATTTGCCCTGATGATCACCGCTGAACCGCATTTTGCGGTCAGCCGGCCAAGCCGCCATGTCGTACTGATCAGCCGTCCACAAACACAAGGAACGGACAATGCAGGGCTGAAAGTGGCTGATTATATTGCCTATAGCCCATCAAACGCCCCCAACGACATTTCCCCGGAAGTTCTCAATCAAATTCCAGCGATTCCAACGGCGCTGGACGTGACCATTTCCGCCAAGTTCCGTCAGTTGTACACCACGTTAAATCAAGCCCGGATGTCAATTGCGATGTCACAGACGGCAATTGACACCATGCGGGATATTCGTGCGATTGCCCGTGACCGCACGATTGAAGAAGCCGAACTCCTGATTAAGGACCCTAGTCATAAATCACTCTATGACCGGATGCAGGTAGCCCTCGAAAATCGGTTGCGGGTGCCACTCTATGAAGAAACCCAGGCCAAATTTTCGCTTGAAGACGCCAACAGCGCCTATGAACGTGCCCGCGTCGCCAGCGAACGCCTCAACCCCAAAACTACTGATCGCTTGCCATTTCTGCCGATTATGCGTGATGCGCGGTTGGCTGTGCAGTCGGCGGCTGCCGCCAAAGAATTTGCCGACATTGCGGCAGCGCGGGTTGAAGTCTATCGCCTGCGAATTATGAAAGACACGCTGGTTGATTTCTCTGATGAACTGGCTAACGAAATCAAAAACCGCAACGAACGCATTGCCCAGCTTGAAGGTGAACTTCGCCGGGCCAATGACAAGATTCGCCAGTTGGAAGACCGCATCTCTGATTTGGAACGCCGCCTGGATGATGCCCAGCGTCGCATTGGAGAGCTGGAACGTGAAAATGCCGCCCTGCGTGCCGAACTGGATCGCTTCTGCCAGGAACTGCGCCGGGTGGTTGGAAATCTGGGTGAAATCATTCAATCGGGAAACACCATTACGGTTCGCCTCAAATCAGACATTCTGTTCCCCGAAGGCGTCTGGCTGCTGACGGTTGACCGCGATTTGAACAAAGATGCGCGGCCACGATTGGCCCAGCTCGCACTCTTGCTCCAGATGTTTTATTCCAATTCACAATTTGCGTTTGTCGGCCACACCGACACGGTGGATGAACCTGATTATAACCAGTGGCTTTCAGAACAACGGGCCCTGGAAGTGATGCGGTTTTTCTACATCCAGCGGGCACAGTTTATGGACTCTGGAGACCCGCTGTATGGCGACTATCAGCAGAAAATCTCAGTTTCGGATCAGTTGCTTGATAACCGGCTGTTCCCCGAATGGTTGTCCAGTCGCCGCAAAGGTGGCCTTGGCGCTGACCGCCGCAAACAGGAAGAACGGGCGGTCTTGCTTGATCAATTGCGGGATGTCGTCCGTGGTATGGGCGAAACTCAACTGGCCGTTCCAACTGCTGACAACACAACCGAAGCTCGGAACCGGCGGGTTGAAATCCAGATTACACTGCCTCCGCAATCGGCCTTGCCATACTGCAACAGCCGGTAATCACTCCAGGAGATGGAGGATTGGGGATGGAGGATAGCGTTTAAGGATAATTTGTCTAATTCATCTTTGGGGTTTGGTGGGTTTTGTTTTAAAGTTGCCCGCCAAACCCCAATGTCATTTTTAAAGCAGGGTTCACAAAAGGACTTAAAGGACTCAAATTCGAAAACTCTGAACCCTGACAAGCTGACCAACTGACAAGGTGACAAGGTGACAAGGTGATCGGGTGATTTTTTTCATCCCTCATCCCTCATCCCTCATCCCTTTAGAAACCCTGAACCCTGAAAGGATCAAGCTATGATTGCAGGTCATGCGTCGGCGTATCTCATTTCGATAGTGTTGATTTTCCAAATGCTTTTTGGTTTGGGAGGTTCCACTGACCGAAAACCAATTTCCGGGCCAACGGGCGCGGCGGTTATCACCGAAGATACCATTCGAAAACACGTGGTATATCTGGCTTCGGACGAGTTAAGTGGACGGCTGCCAGGGACACCTGGCGCCGAAAAAGCAGCCCGCTACATTGCCGACAATTTCAAACAGGCAGGACTTAAACCATCTGGTACCAAAGGGTTTTTCCAGGAATTCCCGTTTGTGTCAAAACTCAAACTGGGCAAGAAAAATCAACTGGCGATGACGCTCGCGGGCACAAAATCAGCAGCTAAATTGAATCAGGATTTTGTTCCGGTTGGGTTTTCGTCTCCGGGAATGGTCAGCGGAGACGTTGTGTTTGCTGGGTTTGGCATCAGTGCCGCCGAAGATGCAAAGTATGACGACTATGCCGGTCTCGATGTCAAAGGCAAACTGGTGCTGGTACTGCCTTACAGCCCGACTGGCGCCAATCCACACGCCAAATTTGGGGCCTATTCGACGTTGCGCTATAAGGCTGCCACGGCAAAATCCAAAGGTGCCACAGGTATTTTGATCATTGCGGAAGACGAAGATTTCAAAAGTGCGCCATCAGCCCGGCTGGTCTATGATGAAAGCTATGGCGATTCGGGGATTCCGGCGGTGGTTGTGAGTCGGGCATTGGGCAATCAGTTCCTGAAGTCAAAGAATCAGGATGTGGCGGGACTTGAAAAACGCCTGGCCGAAACGCTGACCCCTGAAGCCTTTGCCCTCCCTCAGACACAGGTTGTCCTCCAAACCGAAGTCATCAAAGAACGCCAGACTGGTCGAAACGTCGTTGGCTGGCTTGAAGGCAGCGACCCACAATTGAAAAATGAAATCGTGGTGATTGGGGCGCACTATGACCATCTCGGTTTGGGTGGCGCCAATTCACTGGCGCCGAAAGAAGGCGAAATCCATAACGGTGCGGATGATAACGCTTCTGGGACGGCTGGTGTGATCGAACTGGCCCGGGCTTTTGCTTCGGCTCCCGAACGCCCGAAACGCAGCCTGATGTTTATGGCGTTCTCCGCCGAAGAAAAGGGCTTGCTTGGGTCAGCCTACTTTACCGAAAACCCGATGAAGCCGCTTTCACAAATCGTGACTATGATCAACATGGATATGGTGGGCCGGTTACGCGACAACAACCTGATGATTCAGGGAATGGGCACCGCTACCGAATGGAAGGGAATTATTGAGAAGGTCAACCAGACCGCCAGTTTTAACCTGAAATTACAGGATGATGGATTTGGGCCAAGCGACCATTCTTCATTTTATCGCAAGCAAATTCCGGTGCTGTTTTTCTTTACCGGAAACCACGAAGACTATCACCGCCCATCAGACGATGCCGACAAGATCAACTATGAAGGCGAACGCAACATTCTGAGCTTTGTTTTCCACACGGCGACGGCTATCTCTAACCAGCCCGTCAAACCGACGTACCAAAAAGCGAAAAGCGATGATCAGGGACGGCGTGGCGGTGGGTTCCGAGTGTATGTTGGTTCGATTCCAGACTATGCGGCTGAAGTCGAAGGCGTGAAACTGTCGGGGGTTCGTGAAGGAAGTCCAGCAGAAAAAGCTGGTATCAAAGCCGGCGATGTGATTGTCAAAATGGCCGGACGGGATGTGAAAAACGTGTATGACTACACGTACGTCTTGCAGGAACTCAAACCCGACCAGGAAGTTGAAGTTGTGGTTCTGCGTGGCACAGAACGAGTGACCCTGAAATTAACTCCAGGAAAACGATAATCAGATGAAGAATGAAGAATGAAGAATGAAGAATGAAGAATGAAAAAACCAATTCCGGGTTCCGGGTTCCGGGTTCCGGGTTCCGGGTTCCGGGTTCCGGGTTCC
>DAOQNB010000620.1:0-4365 GCA_035335845.1 Acidobacteriota bacterium
CGTAACGGGTTTGTTGAGGAGATCGCTTGGTGGGGTGGGACCATTCCAGTTGGATGGTGGGCGATGTTTGGCCAATCGGACGAATTCAGCATACTGTGCACTGGTCACCAGTTGTTTTGAGACCTGGAATTCGTCAATTGTTGTGGAATGCTCTGGTTGGGATAAAAAACCGTATCCACTGGCTTTATTGGCAGTCATCGAGCCGATTTTGGTCACACCACTCCGGGCAGAAACCAGTTGGGGAATAAATTGCTCGGCGAGTTTGCCGCCTGGTTCAGCCGTGGCCGTTTCCGATTTGAACAGTTTGCGGAAATCAGGTGAAAATGCCCACAGGCCGCCAAACCCACCGCCCAACAACACCAGAATCACCGGAATCGCGATCCAGGCTTTTCCTTTTGGGGGCGGAGGTGCAACCTCAATCCGCATGGTGGAACCAACGTTTGGGTCGGTTTGAGAAACGACCCGGTTGGCAACGGTTACGCGTTGGGTTGAGGTCGGAAGGGACCCGGCCAGTTCACCAAGAGTTCTTGTCCGTTTAACCAGCTCGGCTTCAATAAAAGCATGCTGCTCAATTTCTTCAAGCGCCTGTTTAAAGGCATGGGCTGATTCAAACCGGTCATCTACTTCTTTGGAAATCGCTTTGAGGACAATGTCATTGAGCCGGGGTGTAATATCTGGTCGGAGTTCAGTCAGCGGTTTGACATTTGACATCAACACCAGCGGCAGCGTCTGGGTCAACATTTCATAAATGATCAATCCGATGGCGAACACATCCACCCGGGCATCAACATTGCCGCCAAACATCTGCTCAGGGGCCATGTACTTGGGGGTCCCAGGAAGGGCAGCCCCAGTCAACGATTCAGTTTCGATTTCACCTGGCCGCTGGAGCAGTTTGGCAATGCCGAAATCCAGCACGCGCGCCATGATTTCACCGTCTGAAAGCTGCTGAATCATCACGTTTTCAGGCTTGAGATCGCGGTGAACGATGTTTTGCAGGTGCGCAGCATGCAGCCCGGCACACATTTGTTTGGCAATGTGGATGGTTTCTTTTTCAGAGAGTTTTCCTTTTTCGCGCATCAACTGCCGAAGCGTGGTCCCCTCGATGTATTCCATCACGATGTAGGGCACGTCTTTCGGCAACACGCCGAAATCGGTCACCATCACCACGTTTGGGTGGTTGACCCTCACCAAAACTTCGGTTTCACGTTTGAACCTCAAGACCTGATTGGCATCCGAGCCTGACCCCGACTCCACTTTATCAAAGTGCATCAGCTTGAGGGCAAAGACTTTGTTCAGGTTGAGGTGGGTGACACGGTACACCTTTCCCATTCCGCCCTTGCCAAGCAGAGAGTCAATTCGATATTTGCCGTCAACAATTGATCCGATGTAATCCCCGACTGGCGCCTCGCTCATGAAATCACCACAACTCAAAAGGAAAATAAGTCTGCTCCGCGTCTCAAGCGCGGTTTTGCTTCGTTTTTTGGAAAACCAGCCAGATGCCCTGACCACGTTCTCATGAGAAAGAAGCTACGGTTTCGATTTTTAGAAAAAGCACCTGAGTTCAGCCTTCTCAATCGCATTGGATTCAGAAAACCTGAGTCAGTTTTCCAAAACTCTATCGGTTTGGCCTGGGTGACAGGTAGAGATCACCTGCCATCAAGCGAAAGAAACAAAGACCTCAGCTCAAAAAATAGAATGCGTTCAATGCCTGAGAAATGGGTCTTTGGCGCTTACAGTTTTGCGTGTACCAGCCGTCGCCTGACGTTGGAAAACAATCCACGATGCGGTGAATGAGTCGTTGGGAAGCTTGTGACACACTGTAAGGAATGAACCCTGACTGTAGCGCACCAAACCATATCTTTCAACGTTGTTGACAACGTTCCCCTCAAAGGGGTTCACTTTGAAAGGAATAACTTGAGTTATCTCAAAGAGTTTATGTTCACTCAGGTTTGAAGCCAGGAGGTTCATCCGTTTTCGGGAGTGAACCGCAACTGGTCGTCAATCAAGTTTGACAGCTTTGAATGAATTGGTGAAAAGTTGGTGTAAATTCAAAAACGTAGACGCCTGAACATACCAAAACCCTTTTGAGGTGTCTATCCTAAAGTCAGTCGGAACTTACCTGAAAGGATGCAACCACATACACCAATGGGGAACTCACCGTTTGAACACCTGGTTGAGGTCATGGCTCGTCTTCGCGCACCAAATGGATGCCCGTGGGATCGCGAGCAGACCCATGCCACCTTAAAACCCTACCTGATCGAAGAAGCCTATGAGGTGCTTCAGGCAATTGATGACGATGATGATGAGGAATTGAAAGCGGAACTTGGAGATGTACTGCTTCAGGTTGTGTTTCATTCGCAGATTGCGACCGAAACCGGGCGTTTTGCAGTGGATGATGTGATTCGGACGCTTTGTGCCAAGCTCATTCGCCGCCATCCACATGTTTTTGGAGAGACTGAGGTTTCCGGAACACACGAAGTGCTTCAAAACTGGGAATCCATCAAAGCCCAGGAGAAAGCCGCCAAGGCCGAGGCCAATGGTACAGCGGTTGAAACGTCCAAACCGGCGTCATTTTTGGACAACGTCTCGCCCAAAATGCCACCGCTCATCGAAGCTCGTCAGTTGACGGAGCGTGCGGCCTACGTGAAATTTGATTGGGAACGTCCCGAAGATTGCCTCGACAAACTCCACGAAGAAGTTGACGAACTCAAAGCCGAACTGGCCGCACCAACCCGTGACCATCTGGCGATGGCCGATGAAGTTGGCGACCTGCTCTTTGTCGCCGTCAACATTGCCCGGCTGCTCAAAGTTGACCCGGACAGCGCGCTCAAAAATGCCAACCGCAAATTCCGCCGCCGCTTTGGCTATATCGAACAGGCCCTGGCCCGCGAAGGGAAAACCATTCAAGACAGTAATTTGGAAGAAATGGAACGCTACTGGCAGGAAGCCAAGCAAGGGGAAAAGGGATAGGGGATAGGGGATAGGGGATGGTTTTTTTCAAATTTATGTCCTTTATGTCCTTTTCGTCCTTTATGTCTTTTAAACCCTAAACCCTATCCCCTAAACCCTATCCCCTAAACCCTAAACCCTAATCAATTTCCGTTACCAGCCGCCGCAATGCCTGGGCGGCGGTTTTGCAACTTAATCGGTCAACATCACGATGGGTCACAAAGCGAATTTGGGTTGGACTGACCGGGCCAGTCAACACACCACGGTAGGCGAGCCGTTCACACACCGAAGTCGAAGTGAGACCCGTGCCAGCCACATCAACAATCACGATATTGGTGACCACCTGTGTGGGATCAACTGAAATCCCCGGCAGATCGGCAATTTCCTCGGCCAGAAACCGGGCGTTTTCGTGGTCATGAATCAGGTTTTGCGGGCTTTCTTCAAGTGCCACCAGACAGGCTGCCGCCAGAACGCCGACCTGCCGGAGGCTTCCACCGAGCATTTTCCGGTACACAATCGCCCGATCAATGACTTCGCGGCTTCCCACAACCATTGAACCGACGGGCGCGCCAAGTCCCTTTGAAAAGCAAAACATCACTGAATCAGCACCACGGGTCAGGTCAGCCACTGAGACACCAAGTGCAGCGGCGGCATTGAAGATTCGAGCCCCATCCAGATGCAGCTTGAGTCCGGCTGCGTGAGTCTGCTCGCAAATGTGGCGAAAGGTTTCAACCGGCATGACCGTGCCACCCGCCATATTGTGGGTGTTTTCGAGGCAGACCATGGCTGTTTGGGCACGATAATAGACCTTGGGTTGAATGAGCGGTTCGATATCGTCCCAGGTCGGCTGCCCTTGTTCGGCGTTGAACAGACGGGGAACGACTCCGGCAAAGGCCGCACCCATGCCGACTTCCCAGTTATAAATGTGGGATCTGGCTTCGACGATAATTTCCTGTCCAGGTTGACTGTGGAGTTTGAGGCCGATTTGATTGCCCATTGTGCCCGACGGGACAAACAATGAGGCTTCAAAGCCAAAGAGTTCGGCTACCTGTTCCTGGAGCCGGTTGACGGTTGGATCTTCAAAATAGACGTCGTCACCCACAACGGCTTCGGCCATGGCCTGGCGCATGGCAGGTGAAGGTTTGGTGACGGTATCGCTGCGGAGGTCAATGGTGGAAGGCATAATCAGGGTTCAGGGTTCAGGGTTCAGGGTTTGAAACCAGGGTTCCGGGTTCCGGGTTCCGGGTCAGAAGGTATCGTTGAAATTTCTGGTGTCGAAATTCGCAAATGGGGGGCTACAATATCTTGTGGACTCCAGTTGTGCAATCCAGAACTACCCACCAAAAGACAAGCAAAAAGTTAATTCGAAAACCCGGAACCCGGAACCCGGAACCCGGAACCCGGAACCCGGAACCC
>DAOQNB010000621.1:0-4357 GCA_035335845.1 Acidobacteriota bacterium
CCTGAACCCTGAACCCTGAACCCTGAACCCTGAACCCTGAACCCTGAACCCTGTCCTATGAATCACTTCAATCCCCCCAACCAACCAAAAGCAGGTTCATCAAGTGGCAAAGAGTTCTTGCTCGGATGCGGGCTCTTTACGCTGTTTTTCTTTTTGTTAGGCGGTGCCGGACTGGGCGCCATGATCGCTTTTCCAGTGCTTGGCCCCTATTTCACCATCATCCTGGGTATTATCATTTTCCTCGCACTGGGTGGGGCGATTGTATATGGTCTGATACAGCAAAAAGAAGGGTTTTTCCACTTTGGGATTGTCGTGGGAAGCATCGCAGTTCCAGCGATTTGTGGTATTCTTTTCGTTCTTGGAATCATAGCTTTGATTCTGAGTATATGTGCATCAGGTGGAAAGGGATGGTCTTGAAAAGACAGGGTTCAGAGTTTGGGGAATGAAAGATAATCAGAAAAAGGCCAGGGGGCCAAAAAAGATGAAAAGCTATTGCTTAAAAAACCCTGAACCCTGAACCCTGAACCCTAATCTACCTGGCACCGAGAAGTGAAAAGGAGTCTCCACACAGTGTCTTCAAAAAAACGTCTGGTTATTTTAGGGACTGGCTTTGCCGCCGTCAGTCTGGTCAAAAAAATCAATCTTCGGGCCTATGAGGTAACGATTGTCAGTCCGCGCAATCATTTTTTGTTTACTCCGCTGCTTCCAAGTACCACGGTTGGAACAATTGAATTCCGCAGCATTATCGAACCAATTCGCAAAGTCCGCCGTGGCGTCAAATTCCTTCAGGGTGCCTGTACCCGCGTTGATGAAAAAAACCGCACCATTCATTGCAAAAGCATAGACGATCAGGTTGAGTTTACCGTCGAATATGACCAGCTTGTCATTTCAGTCGGCGCTGAAAACAACACCTTCAATATTCCCGGTGTCCGCGAACATGCGTTGTTTTTAAAGGAGTTAACCGACGCCCGGAACATCCGCGAACGCATCGTGGCCTGTCTCGAACGGGCCAGCGTTCCTGGCATCAGCAAAAAGGAACGCGACAAACTGCTCCATTTTGTTGTGGTTGGTGGTGGCCCGACCGGGGTCGAGTTTGCCGCTGAACTCCACGACCTCCTGGATGATGATCTCAAGAAAAGCTACCCCGAACTGGTTAATCAGGTTCGAATCACCCTCTTTGAAGCCGGAAAATCGGTGTTGAACTCATTTGACGTCACGCTTGGCGATTACACCAAGAAACACTTTAACCGGCAGGGAATTGAAGTCCGGCTTGAAACCCCGGTGGCCCAGGTCGGGACAGATTTTCTCAAGCTCAAAACTGGCGAAGTGATTCCAACCGGGCTGATTGTCTGGTCTACTGGCTACGGGCCAACATCGTTTATCAAGTCACTTCCATTTGAAAAGGACCGCTCTGGTCGAATTTTCACCAATGAATTCTTGCAGATTGCGGCTGAGCCGACGATTTATGCCATGGGCGATTGTGCGACGATTACGGGGATCCAGCTTCCGCAAACCGCTCAGCTTGCGATGCAGCAGGGGAAATATCTGGCCGAAGCACTCAATAAAGTAGCCCGTGACAAACAGCCGAAGCCCTTTAAATTCGTGAATCTGGGAATGCTGGCCTACATTGGGGAAAGCCAGGCCCTGGCCGAGATTCCCATGGCTGGGGTACGTGGCAGTGGCATGACGACGTTTCTGTTTTGGCGTTCGGCCTATTTGACCCGGTTGGTCAGTTTGAAAAACAAGGTGCTGGTGTTGTTTGACTGGTTCAAAACCTTTATCTTTGGCCGGGATTTGAGCAAATTCTGAGGTTGAGTAAGGAGGGATGGACATGACAGATGACGAGCTGAATCGAAAAATGGAATTTATTGTTGAACAACAGGCTCAGTTTGCCGTGGATATTCAATTGCTCAAAGAAGCGCAAGTGAGTACCAATGCTTCGATAGCCCAGCTTACCAAAGATGTGCTGATGCTGGCGGACGCTCAATCCCAAATGCGAGAAGTTCAATCCCAAATGCAGGAACAGGCTGAAGCAGATCGTCAGGAAATGAGGGATGGCATCAATCAGATGATTTCGATTGCCGAGGAAATGCGGGATCTGGCTCGTGCGCTGGTGACAGCCCAGATTGGGACGTCACAACGCGTTTCAAAAGTGGAAGACCGCCTTGATCGGCTTGAATCTGACAACCCCTGAACATTCAATTGAGGTGAATATGGCGTTTCGAGTTCGACAATTTCAAATTCTGGCTCTGGCCCTGGTTCATTTGATTCTTTTCGGTGTGACTGGTTGCGCTCATTCAGTTGCGTCTGACGCTCCCGGCCCAAAAAACAGTGCGGTGTTGCAGGCCCAGCTCCCTGCTTCCATTCTCAATGAAATTGCCGGATACAGTGGATGGCGAAAGGCCAATCCCAAGCCCTATTTCGTGCCTAACCAAACGGCGGTTCTGTGTGCTGCACCGGTTCCTCAACCAAAGTCAAATCCCAATCCACACGAAGATAAATTCATCACCGTGTATGTCAACGAAATCGGTCGTCAGGCATTGACCGAGGCCGTAGAGCCAAAGTTTCCAGTCGGTTCCATCATTATCAAGGAAAAACACCCAACCCGCGAAAGTACCCAGCCGGAACTTCTGACCGTGATGATCAAACGTCAGGCTGGTTTTAACCCGGCGGCTGGTGACTGGGAATTTGCCGCAATTGACGGTGATGCGAAAAAGATTCAGGCCCAGGGCAAGCTTGAAAACTGTCAAGGGTGCCACATTCCACAAAAAGCACAGGATTATGTCTTTCGAACCTATATGGCGCGTGGAGTGCGTCGGTTGTAGCACTACCGGGTTCCGGGTTCCGGGTTCCGGGTTTTCGAACTTTCGTCCCTTTTGTCCTTTCTGTCCTTTTGGTTTTTTACCCTGAACCCGAGAAAGAAAGCTTTTGCTTGCAAGGGAATTCAAGATTGAGACAAAGTAGGGGGTGCCCAAACGTTGAGCCAACCTCCCGGTGCTCAACACCTCGTTGTCGAGAAATCAAAACATCTTACCCGTTATGAGCTGAATCCATTGAATTATGAAAAGCCTATCTGATTGAATTATAACTATTTACCTGTTTTATAATTCATAATTCACAATTCATCACTCATCGCTGGTTTTACCCCTTGGAGCACTTCTTGTATGTACTACAACAAAGGAAAGACAACCAAACAGGCGCACGTCAATGTTCCTGAAGGTACGTTTGAAGAGCAGCACGGACGTGAAGGCTTTTTCGGCCCGGTTTCGCACCTCTATCACAATCATCCCCCGACCAGTTGGACCCGGATTGAAGGTCCGTGCCGGCCACGGGCGTTTGATGCCAATCGGATTGAGGCATCGGGTACCAATCAGGTAACGCCGCTGCTGTACAATAACGATGTCTCGTTTTCGATTGCCACCTGGACGCAGTCCATGGATCACTTTGCCCGCAACGGCGATGGCGATGAAATCTGGTTTGTGCATAAAGGCGCCGGGATTCTGGAAACTGATTACGGCCCGCTGACTTTTTCACGTGGAGACTATCTGGTTTTGCCGCGCGGAGTGACCTATCGGTTTGACCTGGCCCAGGATTGCTTTTTCGTCTTGATTGAAACCAATGGCACACCTTTGGAGCAGCCCAGTCGGGGTATCATCGGCCAGTATTCGCTCTATGATGCCAGTGCAGTTCGCGTGCCGGATCCAACACCCGTGACGGCCACCCAGACCGAATATGAAGTCCGCATCAAACGTGAAGGCGAATACACGTCAGTGTATTATCCATTTCACCCACTTGATATCGCCGGATGGAAAGGTGACCTGTTTCCCTGGGCACTCAATATCGCCGATTTTTGCCCGATTATGAGCCACCGGGCGCACCTTCCACCGAGTGTCCATACCACGCTGGTTGGAAAGGGATTTGTGGTGTGTTCGTTTGTGCCGCGTCCGCTCGAAGAAACACCAGGGGCGATGCGCGTTCCATTTTGGCACCGCAACATTGATTTTGATGAAGTGTTGTTTTACCACGACGGCGATTTCTTCAGTCGTGACAACATCTCCGCTGGAATGATTACATTTCACCCGGTTGGCATCCATCACGGGCCACATCCAAAGGCAATCGAAAAAAGTTGGGCGCCAGGTAAGACGCACACCGATGAATATGCGGTGATGCTCGACACCCGGCGGCCTTTGAAAGTTGCTGAATCGGCTGCGGCGCTTGAATGGCTCGAATATCATCAGTCCTGGCGGACATAGGGGGAAAACCAGGGGCTTGGGGCTGAGGGTTTGGGGCAAAGGAAGGGATGAAGGATGAGGGATGAGGGATGAAATAAAACTCACTTTTCAGCCCGATGTTTTCA
>DAOQNB010000622.1:0-4357 GCA_035335845.1 Acidobacteriota bacterium
ATCCTTGAACCAGTTCAATCAATGGCCGGATGCCGGACGACTTCGCCAGAATTTTTTCAGGAATTGCGCGCTTTGACCTCCCAGTACGGCGCCTACCTGATCTTTGACGAAGTCCAAACCGGCATCGGGCGCACCGGGAAGATGTTCTTTTCAGGCCAGTTTGGCGTGGTGCCCGACATTGTGACGCTGGCGAAAGGCATTGCCTCGGGTGTGCCGCTTTCGGCGGTGCTGGTGTCACAGACGGTTGCCGACCGGGTGCAATACGGTGAATTTGGCGCGACCTACGGTGCAGGGCCAATTGCGATGGCCGCCATGAAAGCCACCATCGAAGTCATTGAACAGGAACAGCTTCTGGACCGGGTGACCGAAGTTAGCACCTCCCTGCGCCACGCATTAAATCAACTCTCAGAAGTTACTGAAATTCTTGGGCTTGGACTCCTCATCGGTGTCAAGACTTCGCTTCCAGCAGCCGAACTTCAGGCCCGATTGCTCAAACACGGCGTGATTGTCGGCACGTCCGACGACCCGCACATCATTCGATTACTGCCGCCGTTAACACTGACCCAGGCGGAGGTTGATATTTTTCTTGAGGCGTTTTCGAGTGTTTTAGAACCAATACCCGCCTGATCCCTGAACCTCGCCTGGGTCTTGTCCTGGCCGTATTCCGTGGGCTTCGCACCACGGCTATTACACACCGACCCTTCGGGCCTAAATACCCTGAACCCTGAACCCTAAACCCTAAAATGAAGCACTTTATCCACACTGGCGAATTTTCCCGTGACGAACTCGAATCCCTGATTTGGGGTGCGATTCAAAACAAAGGCAAGCGGTCAACCGAACTGGCTGGCAAGTCGGTGGCACTGATTTTTTTCAACAGTTCACTCCGCACGCGTTCAAGTTTTGAAGTTGCGATTGCCCAACTGGGCGGACATTCGGTTACGCTCGAAGTCGGCAACGGCGTGTGGGACCTCGAATTCCTCGAAGGCGCAGTGATGGACGGCAAAAAGGCCGAACACATCAAAGATGCCGCTCGCGTCCTCTCCCGTTATTTTGACGCGATTTGTGTGCGGTCTTTCCCAAAACTCCAGAATTTGGCCGAAGATCTGGAAGACCCGATTGTCGAAGCCTTTCGCCAGTATGCATCTGTTCCAGTCATCAACCTGGAATCGGCGCTCTACCATCCCTGCCAGGCAATGGCGGATGTCATGACGATCAAAGAAAAGTTTGGAACAACCACGGGTGTCAAAGTTGCGCTTTCGTGGGCTTATCACATCAAAGCATTGCCGACTTCGGTGGCGAATTCATTCGCCGTGGCGACACATCAGATGGGGTGCGAATTGACGATTGTGGCTCCGCCAGGATTTCCGCTTCCAGAACCGGTGATGGCGCAACTTCCTGGCGTGAAGATTGTCCATGATCAAAACGTGCTCAAAGACCAGCAGGTGGTTTATGCCAAATCGTGGGGGTCGTTGCTCAACTATGGAACACCACCGCCCGAAACTCTCCGTGACTGGATGATTACACTGGAAAAGCTTGGAACGGCAAAGTTTATGCACTGTATGCCGCTCCGCCGAAACGTCGAAATTGCCGATGACGTGATGGAATCAGCCCAGAACCTTTGTTATGACGAAGCTGAAAACCGGCTGCATATCCAGAAAGAGATTTTGCGGGCGTTGATTTGATCTCGCTCACTGCTTTTTCTGCGAAAGATTGACCCGACATCAAACCGGGCGCACAATGGGTGTACACAGTTCAGTTCAAGGAGTTTTCGGGTATGAGTAGAAATCAATCTGCCAGCCAGCGGGAAAATCGGTTGAGCATTCGGATTAAACCCCAGCAAAAAGAACTGATTGTCCGGGCAGCCGCACTCAAAAATACAACGGTCAGTGATTTTGTGGTCGAACAGGCCGTCAGTGCTGCGACAGAAATCCTGGCAGATCAAACCCACTTCGTCTTACCCCCGGAACAATGGGAAGTCTTTTGTCAGGCACTGGATGCTCCTCCAAAACAGAACCCTCAATTAGCAGCGTTGTTTTCCCGGCGGAGTGTTTTTGATGAGTGACAACGTGCTGAAATCACCGGTACTGCTCTCACGTGACCACAATCGAGAGCTTTTTGATTGTGGTGTTCCGGCGCTCAATGAATTTCTCAAAAAGTACGCTCTTCAAAACCAGAAAAAGGATGCCGCACGGACCTACGTCGCCGTCAGGGGCAATCGCATAGCTGGATATTACACGCTGGCCTACGGTTCTATCGCACCGTCAGAAGCGGCGAAAAAACTTGCCGCCGGGCTGGGGCAATATCCAATCCCGGTTATGCTTCTGGCGCGGCTGGCGGTTGATGTGACTGAACGAGGACGCGGGCTAGGTGCGGACCTGCTTCGGGATGCCTTACTCAGAACGATTCAGGCGGCTGAAATTGCCGGATTGCGGGCTCTGATTGTTCATGCGAAAGATGATGCGGCCAGGGCTTTTTATGAAAAATTTGGGTTTGAACCTTCACCCAGTAATCTGTACCATCTGTTTCTCCCAATCTCAGAGATCAGGAAAACGATTGGACGTGAAGAACCGTGACGAGGTAGCGTATTTCCAACTCTTCACCCGTCGTACTGACTGCTGACTACGCCCTGGAGAATCAATGTATGGAAGAACTTAGCGTCTTAAAAGAGCATATCCGTGCTGGTCGGTACGGTGATGCCCTGACAGTCATTGAGGAACTCGAAGAAATGAGCAGACAAGATAAGTTGAATGCCATTCACTCGTTTCTCATCAGATTATTAACCCATCTCATCAAATGTTATGCCGAAGGAAGGCTGACCGGCTCGTGGGCAGCTTCGATTGCCAGTTCAGTTGATGAAATCCGAACCCGCAACCGGCGCGATAACGGCACGCATTACATTAAGTCTGGAGAATGGGAAGCTCAGGTGGAACAGGCTTTTCGACGGGCACTCCGTGAAGCAGCCGTTGAGGCATTTGGCGGAATTTCTCCAGCTATACTCTCAGAACGCATTGATCACACAACAGTTATGGCGAAGGCAGTCATTTTTCTGGAACTGAGTTATGAAAAGAATCAGGATCAGTTTGACGCAGAACTTGACGACCATCTGGCGGCCTTGCCTGGCGGTGATGCATGGATCGGCAGAAGAGGTGAGATATGAGTTCTTTGGTCCAACCTCAGCTTGCAATTCCAACCGAAAAAGAAGCCCTTTCTTTTGTGAACCGGTGGCTTCATCGCAAAATTGGAATGGCACTCCATTCGACAAAAGCAACTTTTGACCCAGTTTCTTTCTATTGGCATTTGCCTGTCGAACTGGCTTATCCGGACCGGGGAACAATCGGCACCATTGGCGATTTGTATCTTCATGCGATTACGGGTTCATTTGCAGGCATTCCTGACCCTGAAGAACTGAAGAATCGTGCTGAATCACTTTCCACACTCCAGGGTATTGAATGAGGAAGCATGCCCATCTCAGTCATTAAATTTGGTGGTGAAGTCCTGAACCAGCCGGAAACGCTGGCAACGATATGCCAGGACGTGGCGACACTCCATGAAAAAGGTCATCAACTGGTCATTGTCCACGGCGGGGGCGCTCAGGTAGACGAACTGTGCCGACAACTCGGCATCACTCCGAAAAAAATCAATGGTCGGCGCATCACGGATGAAGCTTCGCTCGAAGCCGCCAAAATGATTCTTGCTGGCACAAACAACACCAATCTTTTAGCTGCTTTGCGAAAGGTTAACGTTCCAGCGGTCGGTGTGAGCGGGGTTGATGCCGAACTGATTACCGCACACAAACGGCCTCCGCGAACGGTTACCGACTTGCAAACCGGCGAAACCAAACTGGTTGACTTCGGCTTTGTCGGAGACCTCGTTTCGGTCAATCCAACCCTGCTCAGAGTCCTGCTCGCAGCCCGAATGGTTCCGGTTGTCTCCCCGCTGGTCGCCGATGAAACCGGCCAGGTGTTTAACACCAATGCCGACACGGTGGCGACCGAACTGGCAATTGCGCTCCGGGCTGACCAGTGGATTGCCGCCACAACCGTGGATGGAGTGCTCGATGCAAACCAGCAGGTGATTCCCGAAATCAACCCGGCTTTATTTGAACAACTGGCGGCTGCCAAAGTCATCACTGGTGGAATGTATCCCAAGCTAACCAACGCGTTTACGGCCCTGAACGGTGGCGTCACATCAGTCCACATTGTGAACGGTCAGCGCCCTGGAACGCTGGTGGATGTCGTGATCGGGCAACCGGTGGGAACCAGGATTCAGGTGACACAGTGACACATAGATTTTTAAATGAAAACCCGGAACCCGGAACCCGGAACCCGGCATTTGAAAACCCGGAAATTGAAGCTAT
>DAOQNB010000623.1:0-4351 GCA_035335845.1 Acidobacteriota bacterium
CTTCAGCCCGATATTCTTCAGCCCGATATTCTTCAGCCCGATATTCTTCAGCCCGTTTTCTTCAGCCCCAAGCCCTGAGCCCTGGTTTTTTCCAGTTCAGAACACTGGAAAATTCATTTTTCTTCAAATCTCAAGTGTTACACTAGGTCATCAAGACTAAATATCGAGAAAAAAAGGTGTTACTCTCTGCAACCTCTTTCTTATTGAAAAATCAATCAGTTGCGGTGCATGACGGGTCAAACTGGGGAAAAGCGCCAGACAAAATGCTTGACAATCACTTTAACTTCGGATACATAAATGATTGTCAATAGACACCTTTTCACTCTTTAGTAATCCAAACACAAATCGAGCCAGGGGGAATCGGAAAGGTATTCAGACGGGGGTCTGAATGCCTGGGTCGAAGTCTGCCTGTTTTTTGTTTTCAAACAGGTTTCAGATGGCGATCTGGGGACGAAGTCTGCCCGTTTGCACGTGTCTACACCCTGCTCTGCACTTATCGTGTGAGCAAAAGCGCCTTATAGTCATTAGAGGAGTCGAAGAACATTATGGAAGAGATCAAAGAGTACGAAGATAAATCAATTCAGTGTGTCGAATGTGGAAGTGATTTTGTATTTACGGCTGGTGAGCAATTGTTTTTTGCAGATAAAGGACTGAAAAATACCCCCAAACGCTGCAAGTGTTGCAAGATTAAGAAAAATGAACGCTTTAACGCACTGCTGTCCGCCATGAGCACTGATGGGAGCCGTCCCCGGATCCAGGTGGCGGTCGAATGCGCTCAATGTAGTGTCAAAACCACAGTTCCCTTCCTGCCAACGCAGGGTCGTCCGGTTTATTGCCGTGACTGTTTCTTGAAAATGCAACCGGTCGAACTGACGCCAGTTGCGCATTTAGCCACTCCTCCTGCGGCGTAAACCCGCCCAGGCTAACCCTTTGACGTACAACTCGGGTGACATTTTTTGCAGTTCACCCACTGATCTTTACAAGCGGGCACGCCAAGGTAAGCAAAAGGCACAATGGGTCCAAGGTCGAACACGGGGTTCTTCTCCTAAGGGGTTCATCAAGGCTACGTGGTGCAAGTTAACTCTATTGAAGGGAGAGGCGTGCAGAAATGATATTGCAGCCATAGGCTGTGTGAACGCGATGAGCGACTCACACAGCCTTTTTTCATGAAAACATCAGACTGCAAAATCCTCGGGCTCAGGGCTGAAGATTTCGGGCTGGGGGTTGAAGATTTCGGGCTGAAGAACAAACTTTTCGAAAAGCACCAGGACCAGGCTTCTCCAAAGCTGCAATGAAGTTCGCGGATCACCAAACAGTCAAGTGACTCAACCACATAAACTTAGCGAACTACTGACGACTAACTACTGACGACTGACTGGTATCATTCTTCACGCCTTTGGCGGGCACAACAACTTGATGTGAAACGAAGTACCTTCGTTGGGGGTGCTTTCAACCGAGATGTCACCCTGGTTAGCGTGAACCAGGTGTTTCACAATCGCCAATCCCAGACCCGTACCACCAGTTTCCTGGGAACGTGATTTATCAACCCGGTAGAGTCGTTCAAAAATCCTCGGCAAATGGTGAGCATCCATCCCAATCCCGGTATCGTTGACCGTGATAACGGCATGTTCAGGGTCTTCCAGGCGCGCACTCACGGTAATGCTGCCTTTGGGGCGATTAAATCGGATGGCATTCACGATCAGGTTCATCAGAATCTGTTCCAGGCTTTTGGTATCAGCCAGGACCCGCATACCAGCCGGCACAGCGTTGGTGAAGGTCAAATTTTGTTCTTCGAGTTCGGCTGAAACCAGCGTTGCCAGATTTTCGACAAACGCTCTGATGTCCACATCCATCGGCGTAATTGAGACTTCCCCGCCCTCAATCGCTGAAAGATCAGCAATATCTTTGACCAGGTTGAGCATGCGCTTGCCGTGTTTGTTGATGATCTGGAGAAACTCGACATTATAGTCAATGTCATAAATCGCCCCATCCAGCAGTGTTTCGACATAGACCAAAATTGATGTCAACGGCGTGCGCAGTTCGTGTGACAGATTGGCAAAAAATTCGCGCCGGACCCGCTCAAGCTTTACCAGTTGTGAAATATCAGAAAACACCCCAATGGCCCCATTGACAGTATTTTCCGGAGCTAACAGCAACGGAGTTGCCCGAAAACTGTATGTTCGAGTCTGGCTATTGAGGAATTCGACTTCACCTTCAAACGGGGTGCCGTCCTGAAGAACCTTGCGAAATCCCTGATGGATGGTTTTGTTGCGGGTGGCATCAACCAGCCGCAAGAGCCGCCCGGATGAATCTTGCAACCGGAGTTTGAAAATCTCGGAGGCAGCCTGGTTATAGAGAACAATATTGGTATCCTGGTCAATAACCAGAATACCTTCCCGAAGAGAGCCAAGCACCGCCTGCATCAAGGCTGGTGAATACTGGTTTGGTGACGATTCCATGATGGATATGGGTGGGTGGGAAATCAGGTTGCGGCGACGATTGGCTTGCGAACTTCAACAAAGCGATAGCCAATCCCAACTGCCGTTTCAATATAGCCTTCAATGCCCAGCTTTTGTCGCAACCGTCGGATGTGAACATCGAGGGTTCGGGTTTCGCCGTCGTAATCAATGCCCCAGACACGATCCAACAGATATTCCCGTGTCAGGACACGTCCCTTGCTTTGTGCCAGTAACTTCAACAATCCAAATTCCTTACGTGTTAAATTGACTTCCTGCCCACCACATCGAACGATGAAATGGGCGTAATCAATAAACAAGGTTCCATCGTCATAGACCGGTGCGGTGGATTCACCTTCGCTCCGACGCAAAACGGCATAGACCCGGGCAATCAGCTCACGGACACTAAATGGTTTGGTGATGTAGTCATCCGCTCCGAGACTGAGCCCATGCACCTTGTCGGTTTCGTCCATGCGGGCCGTCAACATAATGATTGGAATTTGGGAGGTTGTTTCTTCGCGGCGCAACCGGCGGCAGATTTCAAAGCCGTTCATTAAAGGCAGGTTGATATCGAGAATAATCAGGCTGGGTGGATGTTCCAGCACGCTCCGTAACCCGGTTTCCCCGGTTGAAGCAATGCGCACCTGAAACCCGCCTTCCCGTTCCAGGTTATATCGAATGGATTGAGCTATATCCAGGTCATCTTCAATGACAACAATATTTTTTTTCATAAGGTACTTCCACAATCACAAATGGCGGCTCCGGGTATGTGGCCGGCGGTTGGCCAGAAAGGCCAACCAGAGGTAAGTTCAACTCCTGTTAACCATTCGAAAACAAAGATCTTTCAGGAATCAACCACTTACACCCCGGTCGCCATCAACCCGTTACCAGGCCAGGTTCAACCCGCTGTTTTCCGACTCGTCCCCAGTGAGCCGGAGATTACCGCAATGCTTGATGTTGCTGCCTTCGACCATATACACCACCTGTTCACAGATGTTGGTGACATAATCGGCAATCCGTTCCAGATGCTTGATCACAAACAGCAGTTCAGCCGCCCGGACCACACACGAGCCATCGGTTGACATAAACATCAAAAGTTCATCGAAAATGCGGCGATAGAGCCGATCAACTTCTTTGTCGCTCAAGATGATAGCGCGTGCCCGTTTTGCATCGTGCTCGGCCATTGCATCCAGGGCATCAATCAGCATGTGGTGCACGATATTGGCCATGCGAGGGAGGTCAATATAGGGCTTGAGTTGGGGCTCATTGTTGAGCTTGAGCGTGTGGCGGGCGATATTGACAGCATGATCGGCGATTCTTTCCACCATTGGCGTCGCCCGGACAATACTCACAATGAACCGTAAATCGTCATCTGAAGAATTTCGAAACCGTAACAGGTCAACACACATCTGATCGATTTCAGATTCGATATTGTCAATTTCGTCATCTTCATCAATCACCAATCGGGCGAGTCCTGAATCTCGATGAACAAGTGCCTGTGTGGCCTGGGCAATGGCTACTTCGGCTTGACCACCAAACAGCAGAAACTTATCGCGCAACTGGTTTAATTCGGCTTGTGTCACGTAGGTATTCATGGGGGGGAGGATCCTCAAAAAAAGAAATATGTTTAGAGTATACCAAAAGTGGCTGGGTGTCTGCTCTGCGCTAATACCACTTTCCGAACCCTAAAACTCGAACCTCCAAACCTGCCTGCTTGCAAACTGATAGATTGCCACGTGCCTGCTCGTTGTGAGTGATCTGATCGTCGAAATTGTGGTTGGGGCACTTTCGTTGCAATCTAAGAAAGTCCTGTTACATCCATGTGACGAAGTGGGAAACCAAATGAAGAATGAAGAATTGGGAATGAAGAATTGAGAATGAAGAATGAAGAATTG
>DAOQNB010000624.1:0-4350 GCA_035335845.1 Acidobacteriota bacterium
AGGATGGACACAATCTCGGCGTTGACGGGTTCATCTTCGGCCACCAGTACCCGCAACCGCTGCTCTGATATACCCGGCGTTGTCGTGTAGTCCCGGATGGGGGAAACTTTTTGATAGGCCTGGCCAGAATCTGTCGCTTCGTGCCTGGCATAGCTGCCGCTGGGTTCCGGCTGGATGGTAAATTGAGCGGTAAAGAAAAACGTGCTCCCACGACCAGGTTCACTGGTCAGGCCAATGGTGCCGTTCATCATTTCAACCAGTTGTTTGGAAATGGCCAGACCCAGACCTGTTCCACCAAATTTGCGGAAGGTTGATGATTCTGCCTGGGTAAAAACCTCAAATAAATTGGCCTGAACGTTTGGGGAAATGCCGATGCCGGTATCGGTGACGGCAAATCGGAGCAAGGTTGTTGGCTCCGCTGTTTTCTCAGCAGGAGGAGGTCCTTCAGCCAGTGAGACGTTGACGGTCATGCTTCCAGCCTGGGTAAATTTAATCGCATTCCCAATCAAATTGATGAGAATTTGGCGCAGCCGACCGGGGTCTCCGCACAGGTTCGTCGGGACATCCGCATCCACGCTATAAGTGCATTCCAGCCCTTTGGCATAGGCATTTTCTGCCAGCAAATCAAAGACATCTTCAATGGCGGTCACCAGATCAAAATCAATGATTTCAAGCGATAGTCTCCCAGATTCAATTTTTGAAAAATCAAGGATGTCGTTAATAATGGTCAACAGGGCTTCGCCCGATTTGCGGATGGTCTCGGTATATTCGCGTTGTTCGGGATTGAGTTCGGTATCGAGGAGCAAACCGGTCATGCCAATCACCCCGTTCATTGGGGTGCGAATTTCATGGCTCATACTGGCCAGAAAACTTGATTTGGCTCGGGTGGCAGCATATGCCTCCTCTCTGGTTTGAATCAATTCGTCAACCCGGTCAAAAACCAGAATCACGCCGCCGACTTCCCCGGAAGAGTGGTACCAGGGGTCAAGCGCCCATCGCAAATAATTTTTCTTCCCGTTGTGATCAATGAACAAATATTCGGGATCCGAGAGCGATTCACCGGCCAGGGCACGTTGGTGAAATGACCTCCACTCGTCTGGCATGGTGGGAAACACATCATACACACATTTTCCCATCAGCGTGGCTTCGTCAAATCCAGTTTCGTTGACCCACTTGCGACTAAACGCCAGAAACCGCATCTGGGTGTCAAACATGGCAATGGCCACCGGGGCATTGACGATGAGCGCTTGAAATTGCCCCTGCTCGCGTTTGAGGGTTTCAACCGTTTGCTGACGTCGGGTGATGTCGCTTCCAATGCCCAGATACCCGGTGATGGTGCCGTCTGGATCGTGGAGCGCCGTGATTGACAACAACGCCGGGAATCGGCTGCCATCTTTGCGAATATAGGTCCATTCCTGTTCATCGGGGATTCCCGACCTGGCCTTTTCAATAAATACCTCAAAGCCCGGCTCAATCTGACGGCCAGATTCGGCGGTCAACTGTCTGGCTTTCTCTTTGATCTCTTCTGAGTCATGAAAAAGAGCTGGTGTGATTTTTCCAACTACTTCTGCGGCTGAATACTGCAGCAGCTTTTCAGCCGCCTGGTTAAAGGTCTGGATGATGCCCTGAGTATCAGTTGAAATAATCGTGTAGCTGGTACTATCCAGAATGGCTTTTTGCAACGAAGAAAATTTTTGCAATTCACTGGTCATTGACTGAGCCAGTTCAATTGCCTGTTGTCGGGATGTTGCCAGCAACCAGAAAATAAAAAAGACCAGTAGCCCAATACCGACTCCGCCAAAAATCAGAATCCCCTGATACACCTGCTCTGTGGCACTGGTTGTTCTGGCGGATGGCCAGACCCGCACCAGCCAGCGTTTTCCAGCAATCAACTTCAAATCCTGAGTCACCTCTTTGGATTGATGTCGTTGCGTCAATTCGGCTTCAGACAGGGTGCTAAACAGTAAGGTATCCGCATCCGTGCCGCTTTCTTCATAGATTGCAAAATCAACTGGAGTTTGAACCCCTTGCGTCAGTTTTTGAGCCAGTTCATTCAGGTTCAGTGGCGCGCACACCCACCCAATGAGGGCCTGTCGCCGATCTTCAACCGTGACCAAAAGTGATTGCCGCCGATATACCGGCAGCAGCAGAAAAATAGTGCCCTGGGCTGACGGTGACTGAGGCATCATCACTGGGGCAGAGATGGTAAATTGCCCGGTATCGCGGGCCTGTTCGATGGCTTTTCGGCATTTGGGATCACTGGCCAGATCAAACCCAATCAAGGCAAAATTGGCGCTGATTGGTTCCAGGTACGTCAAGACATAATGCTGATCCTGCACCGAAGGTGGGGTTATCTTAAAAAAAGGCGCGTCCTCAGCTTTGACCCGATCAAGAAATGGGATCACTTCACGCTCTGGAACCATCTGAATGAATCCCAATCCACCAATTGCGGTGTAGCGTTCGAGCAATTCCAGTTCATCTGTGTAGGCGCGCCAGGTTGATCGGTTGACCGACGGGGTCGCACTCACAAAGGCCGAGGCACCGTTGAGTAAATTTTCATAGACCAGTAGCCGGTTGTTAATCAGCGTTTGGGTCCACTCTGCCTCCCGTGTAAACTGGGCCTGGCGTGCGTTTTCAGAGGATTGGGTAACCATCAGCCAGCCGAAGATGATCACCAGGCACACCAAAATCATGGCGCCCCAGGTCAATATCCCTGGGGCGTGAAAGCGACGTCTGGCGTTTGGGTCCATGATGGAAGATTGGTGAAATCTCATGAAAATGGACTTCTACTCAAAGTTGTAATGTCACCTAAACTATCTAGAAACATTGGGTTATCGAGGGAATTACTAGCTGGACTCCTGATGGGGAAATTCTGGTTTGAGCCACACAGAACCTGGATTTTCCTCATCACAAAGACCTTCAATCTTGAAGCGCCTGTCACGAGAACTTCAAAATGAAGCTGGCAGCAATTGAAAAGAAAATGATGTTAAGTAGACTAATCTGAATGGGATAGAACGCGAGCCTGCGAGCAGGTGCATTTTACACGCTGGATTCCTCGCCTGAAACCATCTTCTGCGAATTTTGCAGGAACATTGACAATTTCCAGATTTGGCCTACCTTACCAGACAAAACCTCCACTTGATCTCACGCAAATCAGCTATCAATTCAACCTGTCAGCCAACGCCGGAAAGATTTTGAAAAACCAACGATTACCTTTTCCGCGTCGCCGCGAGCTACGCTCTCGGTAGCCCGTTGCTCCTGGATTCCATCATTGCAATTTTTCATTGATCGGAGAAAAACATTTATGCCACGACTTTCACAACTGCTTCGATTGACGGTATGTTGCCTTGCTCTGTTCAGTTTGGTTTTTAGCTTTACTCCCCCGCTGACCCAGGCCGGATCTGATTGTCCGGAGTGTGGTGACCAGCGTGATCGCGGGCGAAATCGGGACCAGGATCGGGACCGAGACCGGGATCGCGACTGGCAACGCAATCGCGACCGGTATGAGGATCGCTATGATAATGAAGCCACGGTCTATCTGGCCTACCGTTCGGTCAACCAGCAACGAATCCTGGTTTCAAGCTGGGATGGTGGCCGGTGGAGTTATGGTCAGGAAATCAAGGACGCCCTCAGCGATGTCGCGCCTGATATTTGTAGCGATGGCCGGCAACTGTATCTGGCTTACAAAGGGCGGAGTTCAAACAAGATTTTTTACCGGACCAGCGTCAGCGGGTTTGAGTGGTCGCGTGAACTCGAAGTCAAAAACGCTCAGTCCAATGATTCGCCAAGTCTGGCTGTCTATCGCGGCGAGGTGTATCTGGCCTATAAAGGCGTCAATAGCCCCTCAATTTACATTCGCAAATTTGATGGACGAAACTGGTCGAGCGAAGAAAAAGTCCCCAATTCTGAATCATCAACCAGCCCCAATATCGCCGCCTGTGCCGGCGAACTGTATTTGGGGTATCGCGGTCGCAATTCTGCCAAAATCTATCTGCGTGCCTATGCTGGTGGTCGCTGGTCAACCGAAACCCAGTTGCCAGACGCCCGCTCGGCCAATGCCCCCGCCCTGTCGTGTTACAAAAAAGACCTCTATGTGGTGTACCGGGGTGAATCGGGGAAAAGTCTGTTTTGGATGAAATGGGATGGCCGCCGCTGGACGGATGAAAAAACGATTGGGAGTTCGGAAACTTCGCAACCGCCAAGCCTGTTCCGGCAGGGTGGCTATCTCTATGTGGCATATAAAGGCGGTTCGTCCACCAACGTTTACCTCCGGCGTTTTGACGGTTCAAGCTGGGGAAGTGAGCAAAAAGTGCCCGAACTGGAATCAGTTGATACCCCAGCCGCGATTGG
>DAOQNB010000625.1:0-4346 GCA_035335845.1 Acidobacteriota bacterium
TTGTTGACGACGAACGGATGGCCAGGAAGATGCTGCGCACCTTGCTGGCCGAACATCCCCACATTCAGATTGTTGGCGAAGCGTCAAATATCACCCAGGCCATCGAAGTTATTGGTGAAACCAACCCCGAAGTTGTTTTTCTGGACATTCAAATGCCGGGCGCTTCGGGGTTTGAGTTGTTAAATCAGATTGAGGTCACCTTCAAAGTAATTTTCGTGACCGCGTTCGACAACTTTGCGCTCAGAGCCTTTGAAGTCAACGCCTTACATTATTTGCTCAAACCAGTTGACCCAGAAGCCTTAGCTCAGGCCATCCACCGACTGACACCCCAGGCAGTTGCGGAAAGTGTCGTCCCCGAGCCAGTAGAAACACGACTTCAGGCGGATGATCCAATTTTGCTGACATCCGGTGAACGCCAGCGTCTGGTCAAAATCAGTGCGATCAAGGTCATCCACGCCGAACGCGAATATTCCAGCGTCGTCACTCGCGACGGTCAGCGATTTTTGATGCGCAAGTCAATGTCAGATTGGGAAGCCAAGTTGAGCGATGTGGGATTTGTACGGATTCACCGCTCGGTGATTATCAACCCGGATTTTATTGACCGACTTGAAAAAGACGAAGCGGGGAATTATCAGGCATTTCTGGTCAACGAACCGGAAGCCCTTCCAATCAGTCGCCGGTCACTGGCTCAGTTGCGCTCAAGGCTCAAATGATTTCAGGGTTCCGCGCTTCCGCGCTTCCGGGTTTTCGAAATTAATTGTTCACTCCTTTTGTCTTTTTCATCCTTTTAGTCACCAAACTGTGGAGTTGCGATGAAGCACATCTGGCACCTGATGGCAGCAGTGATTGTGACAATCAGCCTGTCATCATTGACCGGTTTGGCGGCTGTATCTACGGCTGATCTGATTTCTGGTGAGGCTGAGTCCACTTCAAAACTTGTCTTTCGCAAATCCACAGATATTGTCAGTTCCGGGCGTCCAGCTTTTAAGTACTACACCGACCGCCAGGGCTTGCCGCAAAATGCCGTCAGTTCGATTGTGATGGATCGTCGCGGATACCTCTGGATTGGCACCAAAGACGGCGCCGCCTATTACAACGGGCGCATCTGGCGCACGGTCAATCTGCCCAACCGGACCAAATCCAACTTTGTCTGGATCATTCGGAATGCAGCCGACGGAGGGTTGTGGTTTGGGACAAGCGGTGCCGGGGTGCTCCATCTCAAAGATGATCAGTGGACGATCTATGATCAGACGACAGGGCTGGGCGATGACATCATCCATGGCATGGTCGAGACCCGTTCCGAAACGGGTGATGCCACCGAACTTTGGGTTGCCACCAATGCCGGAGTCGGCTGCCTGAGTCGTGGCCGATGGCGAATGTACAATGCCCAATCTGGGTTTCCGGCTCAGGAGGCCCGATGTCTGGCGGTGACGGAAAATGCCGACCACCAACGAATCATCTGGGTCGGAACGGAAGGCTCCGGGTTCTGGAAGTTTGAAGCCGGTCAGTGGTCACAGGTATCAATGCCACCAGGCCGGAAACCCTGGGTTCGATGCCTGCTGACCACGACCTGGGACGGCGCACCAGCGCTGTGGGTTGGGACGATTGAAGGGCTTTTTCTCTATCAGTCTGGCCGATGGCTTCCAGTCGAACTCAGCGATGGTGCCTCAAATACCTACATTTTGTCGCTCCTGGAAACTGTTTCGCCAACCGGAAATCGCGTCTTGTGGATTGGAAACTATTTTGGGCTGATCCGGCTGGAACAGGGCGAATGGGCAACCTATACCATTGCCAAAGGCGGAAAGATCGGCACCTGGAGTTTGTTTGAAACCAAGGCTGAACAAGGTGGAAATACGCTCTGGATTGGAACGGCTGGTGCCGGGCTGGTTCGATGGAAGCAGGGAACGTGGGCAAGCTTTGATCAATCTTCTGGGTTGGTTGGAAATTCGACCTACAGCATTTTTGAGTCGCAGGAGGTAGATAAAAAGCCAACGTTTTGGATTGGCACCACACAGGACGACTATGGGTGTTACCTTTCGCAATTTCGGGAGGGAACGTGGACCCAGCCCAAAATCCTGCCCCTGGATGGTGGATTTGGTCGCACCTTTCTTGAAGCCACAATGAAGGATGGGGCTTCGTCCTTGTGGATGGGGACAAATCTGAATCTGGCACAGTACCAAAATGGTGTCTGGAAAGAAGTTGCTTCCGGGTATGTCAATGCCTTGTTTGCCGAAGCACAACCCTCAGGTGAACCGAGACTTCTGGTTGGATTAGGGCGGGGGTTATGCCAGCTTGTGGGTACCGAACTGGTTCAAATTCGAATGACACCAGGTGATCCCCAACCAGCCGTCACTGCTTTTACGACAACTCCCAGGCCAAATGGAACCCATACGTTATGGGTTGGTACGACTCAAGGATTGTTTGGGTACGAGGATGGCCGCTGGGTTCAAATCGGAACTGAATCAGGGCTGGCTGGAAATCAGGTTTTAAGCCTGCTAGCCACGGTTGAGGCTGATGGCTCACACTGGCTGTGGGTCGGCACCAGCAATGGTTTATCGTGGAAAAATCTGTCCCAGCCTGGTGACCCGTGGAAAACACTGTCGGAAGCATCCAGCCCGGCATTGCCCAATAACACCGTGTACCGGATCAACCGGGATCATTCCGGACGCTTGTATCTTTCGACAAACAAGGGGGTTGTCCGACTCACACCCAAACAGCTTCCAACGAACCTTGATGCATTTGACTGGTATACCTTCACGATTGAAGACGGCCTGCCAAGCAATGAGTGCAACACCGGGGCGTCGCTGGTAGATTCAAAGGGGCGACTCTGGGTTGGGACGATTGCCGGAGCCTCTGTTTTCGATCCCAGCCTGGAAAGACTGCAATCTCAACCCAATCCATTGTTGATTGAACAGGCGCTCGTTCGAAAAAATGATCAGCCACCCACCAGGAACACATCACAAAAGCAAGTCACCAAAGAGGATTTCGATACACTGGATGTGTCACAGCCACAAATTGAATTGCCTTATAACCGCAATCATCTGGTGTTTGAGTTTGCCCTGCTCAGTTTCTTCCGCGAAGCTGACACTCGCTTTCAAACACAGCTTGTGGGCCTTGATACCGGGCCCTCGGAATGGACGGCTGACTTTAGAAAGGAGTACACGATCCTACCGGGCGGAAGTTATGTGTTTCGGGTATGGGGTAAAAATGCGTCAGGTCAAATTACCGGACCAGTTGAGGTTGCCTTTCGCATTCATCCGGCACCCTGGCGAACGTGGTGGGCTTATAGTGGATATGCCCTGGCACTTGGCTGTTTTGGTTGGGCTGGGTATCGCTTCCGGATCAGACAACTCCTGGCTCGTGAGCAGGAATTAAGCCGCCAGGTTGCCGAGCAAACGACCAGCCTGATTGAAGAGAAGGAACGTACCATTCGGGCGCTGGCGAAAATTCAGATCCTCAACGAACAACTCGCCGAAGCCAACGCTCAGCTCCAGGATGTCAACCAGCAGGAACGTGAACGCGCCTTGCGTGCCATTTCAGCCGCGCATCAGGCCCAGCTTCTGATGCTCAGATATCAAATCAACCCACACTTTTTGTTTAATGTGCTGACTACCATCTGGGGGCTGGTGGATGAAGACCCGGTGCGGACACGCCAGATGGTGGCGGGTTTATCGAAATTTTTGCGCTATTCGCTCAACACTGCCAACTCAACCCGAGTTGCCCTGGTCGAAGAACTCAACTCAATCCGCAACTATTTGGAAATTCAGAAGATTCGCTTTGAAGACCAGATTGAAATGAGCTATCGGATTGACCCGGCAGCCGAACCGATCAATGTGCCGCCATTTCTCTTACAGCCGCTGGTGGAAAATGCGATCAAGTATGGCATGCAAACCAGTCCGTTACCGCTCAAGGTGCATATTTCAGCCCAGTATCGCGGCGCCCGATTGCAGTTGCGGGTCTCTAATTCGGGGCGCTGGGTTGAACTGCATGAACAAGACATGCGAGCTGGTTCCACCGATATTGGGTTGAATAATATCCGCCAGCGATTGCAGACTGCCTTTCCAGGAAAAGCTGAGTTGCGGGTTTTTCATCACGCTGGATGGGTGTGGATTCGGATTCGGATTGAGGTTGGGTAATGCAGGGTACTTGGTGCCTGGTGCTTAGTACTTTGGAAACAATACCTCCCAAGAACCAAGAACCAAGAACCAAGCACAAAGAACCAAGAACCAAGAACCAAGAACCAAGCACAAAGAACCAAGAACCAAGAACCAAAAACCAAGAACCAAGCACAAAGAACCAAGAACCAAGAACCAAGAACCAAGAACCAAGAACCAAGCACCAAAAAC
>DAOQNB010000626.1:0-4345 GCA_035335845.1 Acidobacteriota bacterium
GACCAGGCCAATCCGGTACGCTTCTGCGGCTGAAATCGGAAGGCCGGTCAGCGAAAGCTCTTTGGCCCGAGCCAGCCCAATGGATTTATAAAGCGGGTGAATGATCTGCGTCAGGCCAATATTGATTTCTGCTTGACCAAACTGAGCCGTTTCAGAGGCAATGCGCAGGTCACAAAAGGCAGCCAGATCAAATCCGCCAGCCAGGGCCGCACCGCGCACGGCGGCAATCACTGGCTGTGGTTGCTCCCAAATTTGAATAAAGAGCGATGAAACCGTCTCCAGATAGGCCAGTTTTTCGTCCGGAGTCCAGGTCAACAGCAATGCCAGATCCAGCCCGGCACAGAAGTTTTTCCCCGCACCAGTCAGGACAATGGCATTTACCTCCTGATTGGTTGCCGCCTCTTTCAAAACAACCAGCAGTGATTTGACCAGGTCCGGATGCAGTGAATTACTCTTCGCCGGGTTATTCAGGGTGATGGTGAGGACTTTGCCTTGATGTTCGGTGAGGATCATAGGAGTGTGTTGTGTGGGGCTTAGGGCTGGGGGCTGAAGACATCGGGCTGAAGAAAACGGTTTCAGGGTATGAAACCCAGTTTTTTCTGCCCCGAGCTTGCGAGTCTTCAGCCCTCAGCCCCAAGCCCGATGTCTTCAGCCCCAGGCCCTGATTAAAGTGGAATATTCCCGTGTTTCTTCGGTGGGTTGGTCTGGCGCTTGTTTTCAAGCATTTTCAACGCATTGATGATTTTGGGCCGGGTGTGGCGTGGCTCGATGACTTCATCAATGTAGCCTCGTTCAGCGGCAATGTATGGGTTGGCAAACTTATCGCGGTAGTCAGCAATAATTTCGGCTCGTTTGGCTTCTGGATTTTCAGCCGAGGCAATTTCTTTACGGTACAAAATATTGACCGCGCCTTCAGCACCCATCACCGCAATTTCAGCCGTTGGCCAGGCAAAGTTGACGTCAGCCCGAATGTGCTTGGACGACATCACGTCATAGGCACCGCCGTAGGCTTTGCGGGTGATCACCGTGACCTTGGGAACTGTCGCTTCGGCAAAGGCATAGAGCAGTTTTGCGCCGTGACGGATGATGCCACCATATTCCTGCTCAGTTCCTGGCATAAATCCTGGCACGTCAACCAGTGTGACCAGCGGGATGTTAAAGCAATCACAGAAACGTACAAACCGGGCGGCTTTGACTGAGGCGTCAATATCGAGAACTCCAGCCAGCACTCCGGGTTGGTTGGCGACGATCCCAACCGGCATGCCATCAAAGCGGGCAAAGCCGACGATGATGTTGCGGGCATAGTGTTCGTGAACCTCAAAGAAATGCCTGTCATCCACCAGATGTTTGATGATGTGGTGCATGTCATAGGGTTGATTGGGGTTTACGGGAACCAGTGTGTTGAGTTTGTCATCGCGGCGATCAGGTTTGTCAGTTGGAATCCGACGTGGTGGTGATTCCAGGTTGTTGGATGGGATAAAGGAAAGCAGTTCGCGGATGATGGCCAGACAGTCAGTTTCATCTTCGGCGGCAAAGTGCGCGACCCCGCTTTTCATATTGTGGGTCATGGCGCCGCCGAGTTCTTCTTTGGTGACCTCTTCATTGGTGACGGCTTTGATGACGTCGGGCCCGGTAATGAACATGTAACTGGTTTTTTTGACCATCACGTTAAAATCCGTAATGGCCGGACTATAGACGGCACCTCCGGCACAGGGGCCAAGAATCGCTGAAATTTGTGGCACCACGCCTGACGCCAGGGTGTTGCGCAGAAAAATTTCGGCATATCCACCCAGGCTGGCGACGCCTTCCTGAATCCGGGCGCCGCCAGAATCATTGAGACCAATGACCGGGGCACCGACTTTCATCGCCATATCCATGACTTTGCAAATTTTTTCAGCATTGGTTTCAGAAAGTGAGCCGCCAAACACTGAGAAATCCTGGGCAAAAATCAGCACCACCCGTCCATCAACCCGTCCATAGCCCGCCACGACACCATCGCCCAGAAATTGCTGGTCTGCCATATCAAAATCAGTGCAGCGGTGTTTTTTAAAGCGATCAAATTCTTCAAAGGAACCTTCATCCACAAACGCCAGGATGCGTTCACGGGCCGTCATTTTCCCTGCCGTATGGAGTTTTTCGATTCGTTCGGCACCGCCGCCAGCCAGCGCCTGTTTATCTTTGTCACGGAGAAGATCAAGGTATTTATCAATATCTGCTGTTGGTTTCACAGATGACATCGGGGAAAGTCCTCACTCAATGGTAGTTTGGTCGGGGCAACACAGTCAGTACCACCTGCGTGAGCGGGTGGGGCGACATTCACTAGACATTATTGAGGTTAAGAATTCACCAGGAATTGAATTCCACGCTGCAACCCACCCGCTCACGCAGGTGGTACTGACTTGACACCAGTTCTTCTTCGTTCCTGGTAAGTTATCTCCGATAATGTCTATTTCTTTACTTTTGGCTCGGTTGGCCACGGAGCACGTTCTCGTCATAGTCGCAAATCAACCGTTCTGGGTCACGAGCGAGCCGGGCTTCTTCATTGAGCCAGATTTTCAGGCGGCCATTTTCAGACAGGCACACAATCTGGTCGGCATACACATAGTTACCAGTCAGTTGGCCATATTCCTGAAAAATAAACCAGGGAATCAGGTGGCGAATATCTTTGAATTCATGAAAGACCACTCCGTTTTCTGATGGGCGGGGCGGTTTGGCTGGGATTTCTTTTTTCTCGAAGGTCAATGCCACCGAGTTAATACAGTATCGCAGATTCGTCGGTGCCGGGCCATCAGGGAAGACATGGCCCAGGTGGGCATCACATTGACTGCACAGGACTTCGGTGCGAGGCATCAGCCAGCTTTCATCTGTTTCATTTTGGACATTGTCTGGTGAAACCGGCGACCAGAAACTGGGCCACCCGGTACCGGAATCAAACTTGGTTTCAGAACTAAACAGTTCCTGACCACAACAGGCACAGCGGTAAATCCCTGCTTCTTTGGTGTCATAATATTTGCCAGTGAACGGACGCTCGGTTCCTTTCTGACGACAAACCGCAAATTGTTCTGGTGTCAGGGTTTGTTTCCACTCAGTGTCACTTTTGACAACTTTTTCTTTCATGATCTGTCTTTCAATCAATTGGAAGAATATGAAATGTTAGGGGCAGTGGCTTATCCCATTTTGCAATGAAACGTTCGGGTTGCTGAAAGTCTAAATTATTGAGAAAGCTGTATTTCCCTGAACCCTGAACCCGATACCCTGAACCCTAAGCAGTATTATTTGGCAATCAATCCACCATCAACCACGAGTGTGGCACCCGTAATCCAACTGGCTTCAGATGAGGCCAAAAAGAGCGCGGCATAGGCCACATCATGCGGCGTTCCAAGCCGGCGCAACGGGTAGCCAGCCTCGTACTCACGGCGCCGTTCCGCCGGGTCTGGTGCATCCTCAATCAGATGGCGATTCATATCAGTTGGGACAAATCCAGGGCAAATGCAATTGACCCGTACTCCCTGCGGACCATAGCGAACCGCCATTGATTTGCTCAGGCTGACCAGGCCACCTTTGGCTGCTGTATACGCAGCCGTTGTTCCGGCGCCACCTTTCAACCCGTGGATGGCCGCAATATTGACGATGGCGCCATATTGGCGGTCAAGCATTGGCGGCAGAACGTGTTTGGCGCACAAAAACACACCTTTAAGATCGGTTTCAAGGACTTCATCCCAATCTTCTTCGGTGAGTTCAGTCACCGCGCCGCGCCGCATAATTCCTGCATTATTAACGAGCACATCAATTTGATTGTAGTGAGCCAGTGTCGCCTGAACTACTCGTTTGACGTCTGATTCAAGGGTGATGTCTGCGCCAATATGAATGGCTTCGCCGCCAATTTGCTGGATGAGGCGAACGATTTCTTCGCCTTCTGCCATTCGCCGTGAAGCAATCGCCAGTTTGGCACCGGCTTCACAAAATACCTCGGCCATGGCGCGTCCGATTCCAGTTGCCCCACCTGTGATGAGTACTATCTGTCCATCGAGTCGAAACATAAGCAGAATGAAGAATGAAGAATGAAGAATGAAGAATGTGGTGAATGCTTGGTGCTTGGAACTTGGTGCTTGGTGCTTGGTGCTTGGTGCTTGGTGCTTGGTGCTTGGTACTTGGTGCTTGGTGCTTGGTGCTTGGTGCTTGGTGCTTGGTGCTTGGTGCTTGGTTCTTGGTTCTTCGAAGGTATTGGATCCGAGTACCAGGTTTTGTTGACATTTTGGGCCGTGGATTGAGCCGCGTCGCGGAGCCATAAGTTGCGACCGGCCTTTCAAGGCCGGGAAACGAAAACGGCCATGATGGAGCGGTG
>DAOQNB010000627.1:0-4341 GCA_035335845.1 Acidobacteriota bacterium
CCGGACCGAGCGCCTTCTCACGGATGGCCAGCGCACGCTGAAACAGTGGCTCGGCCCGCACGAAGTCCCCTTTGTCCTGATAGAACGCAGCCAGATTATTGAGGCTTTGAGCGACATCCGGGCGGTCGGGGCCGAGCATTTTCTCACGGATGGCCAGCGCACGCTGATAGAGCGGCTCGGCTCTGGCGTAGTCGCCTTTTTCCTGGTAGAGATTTGCCAGGTTGGTGAGGTTGATGGCGACATCTGGGTGGTCAGGGCCGAGTGCTTTCTCCCAAATGGCCAGCGCACGCTGATAGAGCAACTCGGCCTGGGCGTAGTCGCCTTTGTTCATATAGAGCAGAGCCAGATTGTTGAGGCTCTCAGCCGTCTCCGGGTGGTCGGGGCCGCGCGTTTTCTCACGGATGGCCAGGGAACGCTGATACAGGGGTTCGGCCCGTGCATAGTCGCCTTTGTCCAGATAGAGACTTGCCAGGTCGTTGAGGCTTCGGGCAACCGATGGGTGGTCGGGACCGAGCGCTTTCTCGCGGATGGCCAGCGCCCGCTGATGCAGCAGCTCGGCCCGTAGATAGTCACCTTTGCGATAGGAGAGATTTGCCAGGTTGTTGAGGCTGGCAGCGATATCGAGGTGGTCAGGACCAAGCGCTTTCTCGCGGATGGCCAGAGACCGCTGCACAAGCAGCTCGGCCTGGGCGTAATCACCTTTGCGAAAGTAGAACCCAGCCAGAGTGTTGAGGCTGTCGGAAACCAAAAGATGTTCAGCACCGAATATTTTTTCACTCTGTGCTACCAGGCGTTGAGCAACGAGCAAAGCTTGATCATGTTTTTGAGCTTGCTGGAGCTGTTTAATTTCCGCCTTGAGTTTTTTAATCTCAAATTCGGCGCGGTCCTGCTCGGTGGCTGTTTTTACCGTTTCCAGCTTCAACTCGTATTTTCCTGGTTCCGCCGTCTTTTCCAACGATTCCACTTCAAGTGTGTAGCCGCCGCTCTTTTCGACAATGGAAGCCAATGGCTCCGGGCCCTGCGTGCCGTTGGGAGAATCCACTTCGGCCAATTTGTTTCCGTCCGGCCCGAGCAATCGCACCACCACATCAATCCCTTGTTGCTCCACCACCAGTTTCAGGTAGTCATTGGCTTTGAGCACCAGCGGGTAAGTGTGTTTTTCTCCAGGGTTCAGGGTTTGGGGTTCGGCAGGAAGGCGGACGTCCTGAGCCCTGGACGTTGGGCCTGGGACTGTGGATTGACTTTCAAGCTTTAATGCCCAACCGTTGAGCAAAACACTGCCAACCAATACCCAGGACACACACAGCACGGGTATGCGTTCAGTCAGAAATAGCGGCACGGAATTTCTCCTCTTTTGAGATGACAGGTTGTGGTTTGGTGACGTGACGTGGTTTTTTGAAGCAGTTACGATCCTATGGGGTTTTGGCGGGGTATGCCTGCAGGAAATACTCAACCCTGGACATTTTAGAGTGTTTGCCGACAAAAGGGAAAAAACATAATCGACCTCAGGAGAAAAATTTAGTATTTCAGAAAATAGGTGGTGTGGTTTTACAAAAGTTAAGCTCAAAGGACACAGGAGTCGCCTCAGGGCGGAACTTTTGACTCTTTTTTCAGTTCTGAGCGTTTAAATTGAAAATTGAAAATTGCTTGACCTCTGATTTCGAGTTCAGTCAGAGTATCACGGGTCAGCTAAACACTCTCATTCCCTCTTATTTCAAGGAATTACAAATAATGACGACCAATGTTGTACATTACTCTCAGAGAATTCCTGCCTCAAAAGTAGCCAGGGTCACTCAAATTGTGATAGGCGTTCTTTTGATTCACTCACTCCTTTGGGTAGGCTTCCCCATGAAAACTTTGGCTCAAACTCCGCCAAAAAGCTTTGTCAAGCTGGATATAACTCAACCCGCACCCACCAATTTGGATTTTGAAGCTGACTCAAAATCTTCCGTTCCAACCGGTTGGGGATCACCCACCGCTGGATTTGGATATCAGGTTCAGCTTGACGAATCCCAGCATAAAACTGGGAAGTACAGCGCATTGCTCAAGTTTGACCCAACAACATCCTCGCGTGGAAACACTTTTGGCAACCTGATGCAGGCCGTGGATGGGGTTCCCTTTCGCGGGAAACGAATCAAATTCCGCGCTGCGGTTAGAGTCAGGTCGGAAGATACCTATGGACGGGCTCAACTCTGGCTTCGGGTTGATCGAACCACGAAACTTCCAGGCTTTTTTGACAACATGCAGGACCGTCCAATTCTGGCTCAAGACTGGAATTATTTTGAAATCGTTGCTGATATTGATGACGATGCTGAAGTTCTCAATTTTGGGGTCATTGTTCTTGATCGGACTTCGGTCTGGCTTGATGATGTTTCAATCACTGAGTTGGGCGCCCTCGCTTTGCACAAAGAGCCAGCCCGACCATTGACGGAACAGGGGTTGCGCAATGTCACAACCTTCAGTCGTGTGCTTGGGTATGTTCGCTATTTTCATCCGGCTGACCAGGCCGCTCAGATTGATTGGGACGATTTTGCAGTTCAGGGAATTCGCAAAATTGAATCAGCCAAAGATTCCAAAGCACTGATTCATCAACTCACAGATCTGTTTTCACCGATTGCCCCAACCGTTCAAATCTATCACACCGGCAACAAACCACCGTTGCCGGCTGAATTGAAATTCCCTTTGCCTGGAACGGTACCTGAGCACGTGGTCACCTGGTATCACCGTGGCTGCCGGGTCAAAAAAGGTGGAGACTCCAATGGAGTGTATGAAAGCACCCGGGCCTATCATCCGATTGTCCAGGGACAACTCCCCAAAGAGGTGGCGGCGCCAGATCAGCCGTTTGTGGCTGATTTAGGAAACGGTATTTCGGTTTCGATCCCAATCAGTGTCTTTGCAACCGGGAAAAAAACACTCCCTTTGAAAGCACCTGGTGCTTCACAACCAATTGTACTGGAACGATTTACCGGTGATGACCGGGCAACTCGATTGGCTGATATCGCCCTGGCCTGGAATACGTTTCAGCATTTTTATCCTTATTTTGATGTGGTCAAAACCGACTGGCCGGCAGTCTTGCCAGAATCGTTGAAAGAGGCGGCGATTGCCCCAGATGGTCAGGCATTTTTACTCACCCTTCAACGAATGGTGGCTCAGCTTCAGGATGGGCACGGGTTCGTGAGCCAGGGAGGGCTGTCACAGGGGGCACTTCCCTTTCAGTGGGACTGGGCTGAAAATCGTCTGGTGGTTACTGAAGTGGCAGCCTCAATTGCGGACAAAATCAAGCGGGGTGATGTGGTGGAATCAGTGAACGGCCTCTCCACCGAAAAAGCCATTTTCGAGAAGGAAACACTGATTTCAGGCGCCACACCGCAATGGAAGCGCTTTATTGCCCTGCAACAGTTGCGATCCGGGAAGATCAAGACTGAAGTGAAACTTGACCTTCGCCGGGCAGATAACTCGACCTATCAAATAACGCTTCCTTTCGGCGTTCCACCCGAAGGATTAGAGGAAACGCGCCCTCCAAAATTGCACGAACTCAAACCTGGAATCTTCTACATTGATGTTGAACGCATCACCGATGATGATTTCCAGCAAGCCCTCCCACAACTCATACAAGCCAAAGGGGTTATCTTTGACTTCCGGGGGTATCCAAACTGTTCGCCCATGGTGATCCAGCATTTAACGAAAACACCGATTGAATCAGCCCGGTTTATGGTCCCGTTGGTATCTACACCTGATCACCAAAACATGATCAATTTTGATCAAGCCGGTCGCTGGAACCTCCCGCCGTTGTCACCATATATTTCAGCCAAAAAAGTATTCTTAACTGATGGACGAGCAATCAGTTACGCTGAGTCCTGTATGGGAATTATCGAAGCCTACAAACTCGGGGAAATTGTTGGAACAGCGACGGCAGGTACCAACGGCAATGTCAATCCATTTAGACTCCCTGGTGATTACCGGATAAGCTGGACGGGAATGAAAGTGGTCAAACACGACGGGTCTCCACATCACGGCGTCGGAATCAAGCCGACCATCCGCCTTGAACGCACGATTCAAGGTATTCGTGAAGGCCGTGACGAACAGCTTGATAAAGCAGTTGAACTCCTCAAGGCAGAATGAAGAATGTTCCTGGTTCTTAGTGCCTGGTTCTTGGTTCTTGGTTCTTGGTTCTTGGTTCTTGGTTCTTGGTTCTTGGAAAGCATGATTCCTAAGTACCAAGCACCAAGCACCAAGCACCGGACTAAGCCCCAAGCACCAGGTGCCAGGTGCCAGTCACCAATTTCATTCTTCATTCTCAATTCTTCATTCTGCAAGGTTGGCTTGGACAGGCGGGCTCAG
>DAOQNB010000628.1:0-4340 GCA_035335845.1 Acidobacteriota bacterium
AGGGCACGTCCCTTTTTTCTCAGAATTGCCTGGAGTGCAACCCGCCCAAACTCTGCTACTTCGGTATTGTAATGCAGGTGAAACCAGATAGTCTGACCATACCAGCTATTCTCTCTGTTTGTAACCAGATTCCGTTTTTGGGATTCTGATCCAATAAACAGATTTTTATTCCACCTTTCTTCAATCTGATTTTGTTGGTAGGTAAGACATTCAGCCACTTTAAGAAAATCTTGTTTTTGTAAGTAGATCCAGAAAAGCGACGAAAAAACTTGGAGAGATGAGGCTGTGCTTTTGTCGGGAATCTGCTTTTCCAACTCAAGGGCTTGCCCAAGATAAGATTCTGATTTTTCCAGATCATTCAAAGTAAGCCAGAGTGCTCCATAAAATTTGAAAAGACTATATAAATCTTCAACTCGTGGATTTGGTTGACTATTCAGAATTGCCTGCGCTTTTTCAATCCATTCCCTGGCCTGAACGAAATCCTTTTTCTTAAAAAACAGAATAGCTCTTTCAACACACATTGAAAAAATTTGAGGATGTGTCGCTGGCAACACCTTTTGATACAGTGCCATGGTCTGGTTCTGATATTCGAGTGATTTATCTAGTTCATCCTTGAGCAGGAAAAGTCGGGAGAGGTTTCCAAATGTGATGGCCAGACTCAGTTCATTGAGAGGGGATTGGCTTTTCTGAATTACGAGTGCTCTTTGGTAATAATCTTCAGCCATCTGGAAATCAAGTCGGGCTTCTGCCTGAATCCCTAGATTGATTAAAATTGTGCACAGTTCCGGGCTTTGACTTCCAACCGTTTTCTCCAAAATGGCCAGTGCCCGCTGAAGATAGGTTTCTGCCAGCCCGTAGTTTCCAATCTGCTGATAGTGATCACCCAAATTGTTGAGACCATCCACGACCGGGTAACTTTCTGGACCGTAGGTTTCCTGTTGGATCGCAAGTGCCTGTTTTATCAAGGGTTCCCTCTCTGCAAAGCGTCCGATTTTTTGATACCCTTCAGCTAAATTCAGTAATCCATTGGCATATAATGGATGTTTTTCACCCAAAGTTTCTTTGCGTCTGGCAACCACCTCTTTCAACATTTCGACCGCTTTGAGGTAGTCACCTTTGCCATAGATTGTCAGAGCCAGGTTGTTGAGAATCGTCGCTTCACCTGATTTGTTCGGAGTTTCAGCCTTTCCCATCCGGGACAAAGCAGTTTGAAATGTAGTTTCAGCCAGATTGAACTTGTTCTGAACCCGATAAATTTCACCCAGGGTGTTGTAGTTCATTGCCACCTCGGGATGGTTGGGGCCGAACACTTTTTCAACAATGGCAATGGATCGTTGGGAAGTGCCAACAGCCTTATCAAACTCCCCTTTGGCTTTATACAAAAGGGCCAGATTGTTGAGCACCGTGCTGACTTCTGCATGGTCAGGACCGAACAACTTTTCCCGCAAAGCGAGTGCCTGCACATATGAAGATTCCGCCTGGGGAAGGTTGCGGAAGCGATAGTTGATTTCCCCAACCTGCAGAATCGCCGACGCATATTGCGCCGATTCCGCTCCATAGGCTTCGGCTGCTGCCGTAACCAGTTGCTCAGCAACCGGAAGCAGTTCCTGATACAGTTCAAACCTGAGCAAAATATTGACCCGATTGGCAAGCTGGTCATAGTGGATCACGGTAGCGTCACCGGGACGAGACGGGCGAACTTCCCCCAGTCGGATGGTATATTTTCCCGACCTGGCTCCTTTTTCCAGAGCCGCAACCTCAACCCGGTAGGTTCCAGCTTCAACTGTGACGTACCGTAGGTGCTCTGGTCCGTTGGTTCCATTGGGACTGTCCATTTCCTGAACCTGTTTCCCAGCCGGGTCAAACAGGCGCACGATGACATCAATCCCTTGTTGCTCAACCTCGATGCGCACATACCGGTTGGCTTCAAATTGCACGGTAAAACTCTGTTTCTGTTCGGCTTGCAGTTCACCTTCAAGTTGAATGCCTGGCACCAGGCCAACCTGGATGGATGGCGGTTGGGGAGCCTCAGTCGGTGGCGATTGTTGAGCCTGGGTTACGGGTAAGTAGCCGACAAGGCAGGACAGACCCGCGAAAAAAGCGAAACCACTCACCACCGAATGGCGAACCAGAGGGGCCAAAGAAAATCGAGACATATGTTTGGTTTTTAACTTTCCGGGAAGCTCAATATCAATAGATTGAGCCTGATGACCCCAATACTTGAGAATAAACTGCATCTTCAGCAAAGCCAGGTGCCTCTGTCTTTGCGTCCGTGTGGTCACTTCAGTCCTTTTTGTCCTTTTGACCGTCAGGCTTTTGGACTGATGGACACAAATCAGCCAGCACACAGGCCGGGCATTGCGGCGACCGGGCCTTGCAAACCGCCCGCCCATGAAAAATCAGCCAGTGTGGAAACATCACCCAGTGTTTTTTCGGAATAAGTGCCATCAGATCTCGCTCGATTTTTTCAGGCGTCGCTTCTGAGGTTAGTCGCAATCGAGTGGAAAGCCGGGTTACGTGGGTGTCTACCACAACGCCAGGCGCTTTGCCAAACGCATTGCCCAGGACGACATTCGCCGTTTTGCGAGCCACGCCGGGCAGGGTGAGGAGTTCAGCCATGGTTTTCGGGACTTTCCCGTCAAAGGCTTCGACCAGCCGTTGCCCCATGCCTTGTAAGTGACGGGCTTTATTGCGAAAAAAGCCGGTTGAACGAATATCCATTTCCAGTTCGGAAAGTTCAGCTTCGGCATAATCGGCGGCAGTGCGGAACTTACGAAACAGCGTCGGAGTGACCAGATTGACCCGTTCATCGGTACACTGGGCCGAGAGAATGGTCGCCACCAGCAATTCCAGTGGGCTGGAATACTCAAGCGAACAGTGAGCGGTCGGATATTCGGCCTGAAGCCGACGGATGATCTCGCGGGCGCGGCTTTTTGAAGATTTCACCTTTGAGGTGCCCCTGGTTTTTTCAGGTACTTCCTGACTGACGGGCTTTGAAGCTGAGGATTTGACGGAACGTGGTGTCCGCGCCATAGTTGTGGTGCCATCTTTTGCCATGAGTTCACTCATTATATGAAAGGAGACAGTTTATGCCGAATGTTCTGGTTTTTTTGGCGACTGGATTTGAGGAAATGGAAGCTGTCATCGTGGTTGATGTGTTACGCCGGGCTGGTGCCACCGTCACCACGGCGGCCATTGGCGAGGCACAGCTTGTCACCGGGTCACACGATATTGCCATCAACGCTGATGTTTTGTTGAACGAACTCCCGTCAGCTTTAGACAGTGCGTTTGATCTGATCATTCTACCGGGTGGTCAACCTGGAACGACCAATTTACAACATGACGCCACGGTTCAGGAATGGATTCGCACCTATCAGGCCAAAGAACGTGGGATTGCCGCCATTTGCGCCGCCCCGATGGCCCTGGCGACCGCCGGTGTGCTCAAGCAACGGACCTTTACCGGCCATCCCGGAGCAAAATCATTTTTAGAAACCGAAGCCAACGGCACCTACACTGGCAATCGCGTTGAAATTGACGGGAAGTTGGTCACCAGCCAGAGCCCAGGCACCGCGTTTGAATTTGCCCTGGCGCTGGTCGGCGAACTGTTTAGCCAGGAAAAAGCCGCTGAACTGGGCGCCTCGATGCTGGTCAGGGCTTGATGGGGCGGAAGACTTCGGGTGGAAGACTTCAGGCTCAGGGCAGAAGTCGTTGGGCTGAAGATTCGCGGGCTCAGGGTGGAAGACTTTGAGGTTCGGGTTGAAATTCCGGTTTTCTTCAGCCTCAGGCTCGGGTTGAGGTTCAACCTCGGGCACCTGAGATTTTTGATATTGTTCCCAGAAAGCGCGAAGGTTCGTCAATAAAGTGCGATATCGTTGTGAGTTCCGTGAGCGTAGCACGTCGTGTTGGCCAAATGATGTTTTGAAGAAAATACAGACAATTGCATAGGCAACATCTTGAACTGACACCACATAGCGATAGGGCCTGAAGTCACGATAATAGCCAACTGAACGAGTTAACCGGGTATCTGTTTCCACCGTCTGAATCAAGGCTTCAATTGCTGCTTCACCTTCAGCAATCAAGGCTTGAACTTCTGGTTGCTCTACGAATTGAACCCAGCCCGGTTGGGCATACTGACGTGCCTGAATCGTATCCAAATCGCGAATCAGAGCGGAAATCCAGGCTGTTTGGTCTGAAAATGCGTTGCGTCCAGCTTCAATCGCCCGCTTACAAGGTGTGTTTAGGGTTCGCTCACGTGCCCGTCGTTCCTGATCTGCCAGCAGTTGGGGAAGTATTTGGAAAGAATTAAGATAAGGTTCGAGTTGATCATCTCTTCTGCCAGG
>DAOQNB010000629.1:0-4340 GCA_035335845.1 Acidobacteriota bacterium
CCCTGAACCCTGAACCCTGAACCCTGAACCCTGAACCCTGAGCCCTGAACCCTGAACCCTGAACCCTGAACCCTGCCTGCTACATCGTCAACGGAAATTGCAACCCTGCGGGCTCAGTGTAGAAATTCTCAAAATTCACCTCCTGAGCCGCATCGGTCTTTAACCAGGCGGCCAGCTCTCCGCTCTCCACCTTTGACAAATCAATCTGGTATTCCTTCACAATGCTCTTGAGCCATAACTTAATGGCAAGCGGATGGCAGGTGTTCAAATTATGTGGAACTGTACTGAGTTTCTGAGAAATCTTTTCAAAATTGATTCCTGGGCAACTGGCAACCACAATTTTAGGGTGGCTGGTGGGTCGGGAATTTTCTGAGTCAAGGTATAGCTCTTCGTACAATTTTTCTCCGGGCCGGAGCCCGGTGTACACAATCTCAATGTCTTCGTGTGGACGCAGCCCCGAAAGACGAATCAGGTCATAGGCCAGATCGGCAATTTTGACCGGTTCCCCCATATCCAGTGTAAAAAGCTCTCCGCCCTCACCCATCGCAAATGATTGAAGGACAAGCTGGACAGCCTCTGGAATCGTCATAAAGTACCGGTTCATCTCAGGATGAGTGACCGTTACTGGCCCACCACGACGGATCTGGTCTTTAAACGTTGGGATGACACTGCCTGCACTCCCGAGCACATTGCCAAAACGGACCGTAATAAATCGAGTGGCCGAAATTCGATTCATTCCCTGGATATAGAGTTCAGCCGCCCGCTTGGTGGTGCCCATCACACTGGTTGGATTCACGGCTTTGTCAGTTGAAATCATGACGAAAGACTGACACCCAAACGCATGTGACAGGTCAACAACATTTTTGGTGCCAAAAATATTGTTCTTCACCGCCTCAGATGGGTTGCATTCCATCATCGGGACATGTTTGTGTGCCGCGGCATGAAACACAAACTCTGGCTGGTACTGGCGAAATACCTCTTTGAGCCGGGCCCGATCCGTAATATCAACAATGGCTGGAACAATATGCGCGGCGGTATCCTTGAAAGTGCGGATCAATTCCTGCTCAATATAAAAGAGGCTGTTTTCTGCCTGTTCGGCCAGAACCAGGCAAGCTGGTTCCAACTTCATAATCTGACGGCACAATTCAGAACCGATGCTGCCACCGGCGCCAGTCACCAGCACCACCCGGCCCCGGATCAATTTCCCAATTGAAGCCAGGTCAGTTTGAACCGGTTTTCGGTGCAGGAGGTCTTCAATCTGAACTTCCCGAAACTGTGACACCATCACCTGGCCACTGACGAGTTGATCAAAGGAAGGAAGTGTCTGGTAGGGGAGTCTGGTATAGCTCAACTCACGGACAATTTGTCGCATCTGTTTTTGGTTGGCACTGGGGACAGCAATGAGAAACCGTTGGAAATCATAGCGTTGAGAAATTTTTTCAGCTTCCCGGATGGTGCCGAGCACGGGGATGTGATGGATACGGGCCCCAGCTTTGTGGGGGTCGTCATCGAGAAACCCGATCACATTGAGTTTCAACTCTGGGTGAGCCTGAATTTCCCGGACCAGGGCTTCACCGGCATCGCCAGCACCAACAATGACAATATTGGCCCGGCCTGCCACAGATGTTGCCTTTGAAAGGTGAAAGAATTGTGCCAGTTGCGTCTGGACGCGTTCTTTAAACAATCGCACCGACACTCGCACAGTCATCAGGGCCACAAAGGCAAACGCCCAATCAATCAGTAACACGCTGATGGGAACCGCAAAGGTGTCAGGCACCAGTAACTGGATTCCACCCAACACCAGAGACCCAACGGTGACCTGATTGGCAATACACAACATATCGTCCAAACTGACATATTTCCACCAGCCACGATATCCGGAAAATCCGACTCCAACCAGCAATTTCACCAGGATGACCGCCCATACTGTTTTCCAAAACGGGAACCCGACCTCTTCAGAGCTGTATTGAAATTCAACCTGCGTACAAAAGGCAGCAAAGTAAGCTCCGAAATAAATCACCGAGTGAACCAAAATGACCAGAAATAGTCGGTACCGGAGAATAAGGAGTTTTGTGGATTGCATAGTGATTCAACCTTTATTCGAAAATATGAAGGGACGGCATCTCAGCCGGTGTTTCCAAGTTAGATATCCCTTTCCAGTTCACTTTGTGGCGCTGCAAATCAAATGCCACTTGCAGTTTTTTTTATTTTCTTGGGCTGAATTTTGAATCATTTATGAAATAATCCTGCGCCAGAAGGGCGGAAAATGAAAACCGAAGAAAAATTTACCTGACCTTTCGATGCCCAAACCAGGAATGGTGGAACACCATTTGCACTTTCCCCTGGCAGACAGACAAAGTCAGTTTTTTGCCAGACCTGAACCCAGGGTCCCCCACACCACAGTCAAAACCGGGGTCTGGAAACCATCCAGGGTCTAGCCAGAGGTTGCTTTGTATCACTGTTGGCACCTAAATAATGACCAGATTTTTGGAGGCGGCTATGTCATCAAATAACTCGATTGAATCAGCTTTGACGAAATTAGACTCAACCAACCAGACACCGGTACTGGCAACTCCCGATCAACTTCCAGCCAGAAGCGACGAAATCCCGGCACCGATGGGTTGGCATAATCCTGTCATATCTGGTTTTTCGGCACCAGCGGCGACTCCGTTGACGATGAGGCATATCGTACAGGCAATCTCACGTTATAAAGGATTCATTTTGCTGGTGGTTGTAACAGCACTTGCCGTCACCGCCTATGGCCTGTCAGGGACTAAGTCCACCTATGAAGCAACCGCGACGCTCCAAATTGACCCCGAGCCAGCGCAAATGGCCCTGAGTCAGGAACAATCCATGGCTCCAAGCCGGGTTGATCCAGACTATTTCAATACCCAGTTAAAAGTGATTGTCAGCCCGGAGATTGTGCGAACCACGATCCGGGCATATCAGTGGGACCAAAACCCGCAATTTCCAGTTACGGGGCCCACTTCGGTTTCAAGTGCCCTGCTTGGCCACGACCAGGACCCACAGGCTGAAGCGCAATCAGCCCCCAATCAACTGGTTGCCTCAGCGGCGGCTTCGACCCCACACCAATCAGAAGAACAACGGCCCGTGAGCGAGGCTCTGGTTAAAGAATTAAGCGACCATCTACGCGTGGCACCAGTGCCCCGCACCCGGTTAATTAAAGTGACCTATCAGCACACAGATCCGGTACTGGCCGCCCAGATTGCCAACAGCGTGGCTGAAACCTATATCAAAAATAATCTGAATTTTCGGATTCGAACCTCAAAAAATAAATCTGAATTTTTGCAAAAACGGCTGGCTGATCTCCAGGTTGATATCAATGATGCGGAAACCGGGATGATTGCCTATGGCAAAATGAATGAAATTGTCTCGCTGGAGCCAACTCAAAATACGGTGGCCGAGCGCCTGATTATGCTCAATCGCCAGTTGATCGAAGCCGAAGGGGCCCGCATTCAGGTGGAATCAGACGTACTCACGGCGAAAAACACACCGCCCGAGATGCTCCCTGACATCATCAACCATCCTGGCATCCAGGCCCTGCGCGAGCGCCTGACCACACTCAATCAAAAGAAAGCTGAATTACTGGTCGAATACACCGAAGACTGGCCAGAAGTCCAACAGATCAACCAGACCATTGCCCAGGTTCAGCGCGATCTCACCACAACTCAAAAAAATATCCTGGATTCAATCCAGAGCCGCTATACAGCCTCGAAAGAACGTGAAGAGAAGCTGCGCGGTGAATATAGCCGGCAAATGGGCCTGGCACTGTTACAGAATGAAAAGGCCGTCAACTATCGAATTCGACAGGAAGAAATCAACACCAAAAAAGAACTCTATAAATCGCTCCTGACCCAGGCCAAAGAAGCTGAAATTACTGCCAGTTCAGAAGCCAACAACGTGTCCATTTCGAGCCTGGCCACCATGCCAAAAGATCCAGTTAGCCCGCATGTGCCATTGACCCTGGCGCTGGTTTGTATCGGGTCCCTGGTTGGTGCCTCAGCACTGGCCGTGGCTCGGTCCCAATTTGATAATCGGATCATCACCCAGGAAGACATTGACCAGTTTGTTCAAATGCCAACCCTGGGCGAAATCCCTAGAATTGATAGTTTTTCACCACAAACGCTGTCTGAAAAACCAATTAAAGTTTTGACAACCGGGAAATCCAGCGTCGAAGCCGAGGAAGGGAAAAAGGAACTGGCACCCGCCAGAGTCCAGCATCTGGTGGCAACCGCCACATTAAACTCACTGGTTGGGGAAGCCTTCCGCCAGTTCCGAACCTCTCTGCTCCTCTCGGTTTCAACTGACTATCGCAACCG
>DAOQNB010000630.1:0-4336 GCA_035335845.1 Acidobacteriota bacterium
CCGGAACCCGGAACCCGGAACCCGGAACCCGGAACCCGGAACCCGGAACCTTGTCTTTTAAACCCTGAACCCCGAACCCTGAACCCTGTTTTTAGAGCCCCGAACCCTAAAAATCAATTCTTCCGCGAGACATAGAAAAAGTTGATTGGATCGTGCGGCAGTGATTCCACATCAACCTGGGCAAACCCGGCTTCGCAAAGCATCCGAACAGCGGTTTCTTTCCCCCACATTGCCCCGAGACCATCGCCGTTTTGAGCCAGCGAGACCGTCATGCAGTGCATACAGGAAATCGTGTACAGATAGGTGCCGAGCGGATGATTGGTGTCTTCGTGGACGTGACTTGACCCCGAAATATCCTGCATCAGGAACACGCCTCCGGGCCGAAGGGCTTTGAAAATTCCTTCGAGCACCAGCGCTGGTTTGGCCTGATCGTGAATGGCATCAAAGGCAGTGACCAGATCAAACTGATGATGTAGCTCAAGGTGGGTCACATCTCGGGTTTCAAATGTGATATTGGTCAGCCCACAGTGAGCGGCTTCCTCCCGGGCCCGAGAAACAGCTTCAGGGGACAGGTCAAGTCCCGTAAATCGGCTTCGGGGGAAGGTCTGAGCCATCAGAATCAGTGCCCGTCCACTGCCACAACCGACATCCACCACATCAATTCCAAGTTCCAGTGCTTCCGTCAACCCTGAAACCAGGGGCAGGATTGAGTCAAGCAGACAGGCAACTACGCTCTGGCTGCTTTCTTCGGCCATGATTTCGTGAAAGCGACCAAATTCCGAATAGGGAACTCCGCCACCTTTGTGAAAACACTCAACAATTTGGTCTTCGACTGATCCCAGCAAGGGCAGGAACTGAGTTCCAACTGCCAGATTGTTTGGCGAAGCCGCACGGGTCAAAAAAGCAGCATGCTCGATAGGAAGGGTGAAGGTCCGATCTGCTGGATCATATTCAACAATGCCGCCAGTGACGACGGCCCCCAGCCACTCGCGGACATAGCGTTCGTTGAGTTTGGCTGCCGTCGCAATTTGCTCACTGGTTGAAGGTGGTAACTGTGCCATCACGTCAAATAATCGGGTGCGATGTCCAATGGAGATCATCAGCGCCAGGGCGCCGCCATTCATAATATTGATTAATTTTTCAGCAAAAAGTTGAGACTGATCCTGATTGATTTCTGTTAAAAGCGTACTCATTTTGGTCAACTACCTCACTTCATTAATTGTGTATTGAAAAAACCATCTGAATTCAAATAGTTGAATTCAGAATTTGGATAACATCACCGAGTCGAGGATCCTGGATTGAGTTCCAGGGTAAAACCCAGAACCCTCGACTCAGAACTTGTTTTAGGGCTGAAGACAGCGGGCTGAAGACAGCGGGCTGAAGACAGCGGGCTGAAGACAGCGGGCTGAAGACATCGGGCTCAGGGTATTGAACCTATTTTCTTCAGCCCCGAGCTTGCGAGACTTCAGCCCCAAGCCCTGAGCCCTGGTTTTGCAGCCCCGAGCTTGCGAGTCTTCAACCCCAAGCCCTAAGCCCGATTAGAATGGAGTTGTTCGGTCGTCAATTGATTCGAGGAATCGAAGCAATTGGGCCCGTTTTTTCGCATTCCCCAGCGTCTTGGTGGCTTTGGGGCCGGTATGGGTGGCATTGTTGAGCACTTCACTGAGTGATTGTGCTTCACCATTGTGCAGATACGGTCCAAGGGCAAATGTCCCGAGGAGGCTGGCTGGATTAAAACCAGCCGCACCTTTGGCTGGTTTGCTGATATTGGCCCCAGTTCCGATGACTTCGTTGGGGTTATTGACATCAAGCGTTCCAACTTTTCTGAGCACACTGGTGATTTCACCATCAGCGCTCACCCGATCAGTCGGAGGTGCCGGGGTGAAATCAAGCTTGCTGCTGGTCCATTTGCCTCCGGCGTGGCAATCCACACACCCGGCTTTTTCAAACAGTTTCCGACCTTTCGCCGCGTCCTTGTCCGTCGTTGGCACAAAGGAGAGCGGGCTGCGGATTGTTTTCACATATTCATTGATCGAATCCTGGCGTGGATCACGGCCACTGCTCGCGCGGGGCAGCAGGTTAAACACTTCTGGATCCTGGTTTCCATTGGCAAGCAGGATCAGACCTTGACCGCCAGCCACGCCGCGAGTGTTGAGTTCAAAGTCCTGAACTTCATCACGGACGGCTGACCAGTTCAAAATTCGCTGGTCGCTTGGGTCACGTGGGTTAAAGGTCTGGTTGAGGGGGATTGACCGCCGTGGGCCATCGGGGAACATCCAGACCACACCATCGGTCAGACCTTCTGGATGGCAGGCATAACACCCGCACCAGCCAAAGTCAGCCATGGCGCCTTCAAGCACTCCGTTTTTGGCCGCTCGTGGTTGCATTGGGCCAATGGTGGTGTTGAAGAGTTCTTTTCCAAGCAGGATGGTGGCCTCGCGTGAACCGGCGGCGGGCAGATCCGCTGCCCGAATTGAACCAATCACATTGTTGACCTGACGGGCATCCTTGGTCAGATCAATCACGGTCACGTCGCGTGAAATGTAGTTGAACACATAGCCGCGGGTGTCGGTGCTATTCATCACCATGCCACGTGGGTTTTTACCGACGAGGATTCGTTCAAAATTGCCTGGGTCCCCGGCGGCGGCTGGAGCCAGAACACTTGGACGACCAGCACTATCGAGTTCAACCCGGAGCAGACAGTCACTGCCGCCAAGGACCAGATAGCCGACATTTTCCGTTCGCTTGAAAACCAGTGCCATTGGGATGGTATTAAAGCGGTGGAATTGAATTTGTTGCCCATTGACGGTGACTTCTTTGGGGGGTTCAAACTGAAATCCACGATTGGCATTGAGTGGCTCGCCAATTTCACGCTCAGCCCCCAAATCAATCGTGCTGATCAACGGTTGAAGGATGACGTTAAAGCGAACCGGGCCTTCGGGTGAAGCCCCCTGGCTGGGGACATAGGCTTTGTCGTTTTTGATCGTGAAGGCCGTGAGCTGATTTGGAAATGCCCCGGTATCAACCTCAAACACGCCGCCACCTTTGGGGGGAATTTTGGCAATCGCGGCACCGTCAGATTTAAATCCAGTCACAGCCAGTGGTGCCAGCGTGATTGAGCCGATCAACTGGTCGGTTCCAGATGAAATAATGTTGACCCGGCCCTGTTTGTAATTGTCAGAACCAATGACCCGGTTGGGCAGATCTTCACCGAGGAAGTTGCACACATAGACCTTTTCATCGGTATCATCGAAATCACCATTATTGCTAATGGTAATGGCACGTGGAATGGTGCGTTCACCCAGTGGGGCATTTGGAATTTCAATCGTTTTTACCACGGTGTCAGTTTGAGGATTGATTACTGACACATTCTTGGAATACGAATTCACCACATACAGCTTGGTGCCGTTGGGGGTAAATGCCAGTGCCCAGGGTTCTGTCCCGACGGGAATTGTTTTCACAACCGTGAAGGTGGATGTGCTGATGACCGACACGGTGCCATCCAGGGCGTTGGCGACATAAACTTTGGAATTGTCAGCGTTAAACGCCAGGCTTTGGGGTTCTTTTCCAACTGGTACTTCGCGGACTTTCCGGTTGGCGTCAGCGCGCACTTCAAGAATTGAAACGGAGTTGTTGTCAGGGTTAACGACCCAGACAAAACTATCGCTATTGTTAATAATAATTGGACTTGATTGGGTTGGACCGGGTGACAGCCGGGCTTCGGTCTGCATATCCGGTATAAAAATTTGATCCTGTACTTCCTGTGGATTGGGTGAGACTGCCGTATGAGCTGATGTCTCAGACCACTGGCGAATCAGAAAAACTGAGCCTGCCGTCAACAGGACAGCCAAAACAGCGAATAGCCGAAGGTACCGCGTGTTTTTGGGAGACGTCATAAAACCTCCTCTGAGGGGGTAAATACAAAGCTGTGATTTTCGGTGTATCTGGCCCAGAGCGACTCTGCCACTTTGTGAGCAAGGATTCCGGTCAGAATGCACAATTCAAAAAGCCACGTTCAAAAGTGAATAAGTATGCTGGCAGTTAAAAAGCGCACGTCACACAACTGACCTTTGTCAATTTGCGTGCCAAACCCATTCATTGCTTTGTAGCTGGAGGTATCTTATTGAAAAATAGAGTTTTATGTGTGAATAAGACTCTATTGGGCAGTTTGGGGAGTCAGAAGGAGGGAGATGCGTGTCTCTGAGATGTGGTCTGTTTTGTGTCGGATGACTCAAATTGTGACTTGGGTTTCGGGTTTCGGGTTTCGGGTTTCGGGTTCCGGGTTTCGGGTTTCGGGTTTTCGAAACCAAGAACCAAGAACCAAGAACCAAGCACC
>DAOQNB010000631.1:0-4329 GCA_035335845.1 Acidobacteriota bacterium
GGTTCTTGGTTCTTGGTTCTTGGTTCTTGGTTCTTGGTTCTTCGAAAGTATTGGTGACCAAGTACCAAGTACCAGATGTAGTCAAAAGGAAAAAGGAAAAAGAAAAAACAGGAAAAAACAGCACTCGTCAGATAGGTGAACCTGAAGAGAAGTGCACAATCGGAAATTCTCAAGTGCAAGGGGATAACATCAAGCAAATTTTCTGAAAATGCGATATTTTTTCTGATCACACTGGCACAGCTCCGGCTGATACCGGGTCTTCAGTATTGGGAAAATGATTCATTTTCAGTCACTTGAACCTCCTCACCGAATTCCCGATTACGGTTTTTTCGATGTTTTTCCTTTTTCCTTTTTCCTTTTTCTTTTTTCTTTTCGGGCAGGGAGTTCGATTGAAACCATCTTGCCCTTGATTGTCAGCGGCATTTGGGTAAACTCTGGCGTCTTTGTTCGCTCGACAACCTGAAATCACAAAGGTGGGCTTGATTCCAAAGACCCGCCACCATCATCAAACAGCACTTTCATCCTGATCATTTTTTTGCTGGTCGTACCACTTTTGGTGGCAATCAGCTCAGGAACGTTCACTGCAACGGCAGCACACGATCAAATGGCACACAGCTCTACTTTTATGCGCATACGCTGGTTTTTCTTGGCACTTCTTTCGCTGGGAGTCGTCACTCCACTCCAGGTTCAAGCCGCAGCCTCCCACCTTTCCTCCACCCTTCGCTCCCCACAAGATGAATCGGCTCAACAACGTATCGTTGAAGACGTAGAATTCCGTGGGAACCGTCGAATTCCAACGGATACCATCCGATTGCGGGTCTCAACCAAACCTGGTGATATTTATAACCGCGATCAGGTTGAACGCGACTATCAAGCCATTGTATCTGAAGGCTTTTTCGATGAATTTGAGAGCCGCGTGACCGTGGAAGAAGGGTTTCGCGGCGGCGTCATCATTGTGTTTGTTCTGCGCGAGCGCCCTATCATTCGCGATATTCAGTATGAAGGACTTAAATCGGTTCAGTTGAGCGATGTGCTCACCCGATATCGCGAAAAAGGCATCTCCTTGACCAAAGATTCCCAGTTTGACCCGGTCAAGGTCCGACGCGCTGAAGATGAACTCGAACGCATGTTGAGCGAAAAAGGCCGACCTGAAGCCGATGTCAAAGCGGATATTGAGGATATTTCAGCCACAACCGTGGTCATTGTCTTCAACGTGGACGAAGGTCCCCGGGTCCGGGTGACCAAAATTGATTTTGAAGGCAACAAGGTGTTTTCAGACCGCCAGTTGAAAGGCGCGATGAAGCTGACCAAGCAGTCGAGCCTGATCACGATTTTCACCAGCAAAGACGTCTATGACCCAGGCAAATTTGAGAATGATATGCTCCTGGTGCGTCAGTTTTTGCTGGATCGTGGCTATTTGCGACCAGTGATCGGAGAAGCCAAAGTCGAAGAAGCTGGAATGGTTCGCAGTCGCTGGATTTTCTTTGGCAAACCCAGTCGCGCCTTGAAAATCACCATTCCGATTGATGAAGGCATTCTGTATCGGTTTGGGGACCTGTCGGTCGAAGGCTCAACCATCTTCACCCCGGAACAGGTACTGGCGGTTTCAGGCATGAAAAAAGGTGACATTGCCAGCGGCAAAACGATCCGCGAAGGGGTGTATGAACGCCTGAAAAAAGCCTATGGCAGCCAGGGATACATCCAGGCTGAAACCTCACTCAATCAGGACTTTAAACCAGTTGCACCTGATGCCAAGGAAGGTGTGGTGGATTTTACCCTCAACGTCACTGAAGGCTCGGTGTTTACGATTCGACGCATTGAATTTTTGGGGAACTCGGTTACCCGTGACACCGTCCTGCGCCGCGAATTGCTGGTTGATGAAGGAACACCGTACAACCAGGAATTGTGGGAATACAGTATTTTGCGGCTCAATCAGCTTGGATTCTTTGAAGAGATCAAAAAAGAAGACGCCCAGATTCAAACCGACGAACGCAATAAAGAAGTAGACATCAACCTCCGCGTCAAAGAAAAAGGTCGTCAGCAAATCCAGTTTACCGGCGGAGTCTCAGGGATTGGTGGTTCGTTTATCGGGATCACCTATTCCACCAACAACCTGTTTGGGTATGGCCAGTCGGTGACAGTTGATATCCAGGCCGGGAACCGGCAACGCAACGTCGTACTGTCATATAGCGAACCCTATCTCTTTGGAAAACCAATTGGGTTGGGGGTGTCCTTCTTTAGCAGTCGGTTGAATTTTGTGAACGGGATTGCATCGTCAGGTCAGCTCGTCAATGCTGGAAACAACCTGTTTGGACTGAGTGGTGAAACACTCTTTACCCAGTCAACCACCGGGGCCTCACTCTCGTTGAGTGCACCGCTTTCGGTTTTGACCCGCCGCTTTTCCCGGTTTGCCCGCTTCTCCCGCGTCGGGATTTCCTACTCGTTTAGCTCAACGAAGGTGATTGACCCTCCAGTCAACCGCGATGACAACCCGGACAACAACCTGCTGGTCACCTACGAACAGCCAGGGATTACGTCGAGCACGATCAGTCCGTCGTTTGTCTACAACACGCTCAATAGCTCGCTTGACCCAACCCGCGGCACCAGCCTTTCGCTGGCCCTGAGCTTTAGCGGTCTGGGTGGCGATGTGAAGACGATTTCCCCGCTGATTGAATACAAGTACTTTAAATCCACGAATTTCCTGGCCCAGGGTAAAGACCAGCCAGCCGTGTTTGGGATGCGTTTTCTGGCCCAGCACGTGAGTGGATTCGGCACCCCGTTTGACAGCAACTCGCTTTCATTTGTCGGTGGAATTCCGATTTTCAGCCGGTTCTTCCTGGGCGGTGAAAACACGATCCGTGGTTATAATATCCGGTCAATTTCACCAGTGGCTCAGGTCAAAAATTATCGCACAACCACCAATGTGAAAGCGGTTGATGTGCTGACTGGCCGAACGCTGAAGATTTTGAAAGAAGGCCAGACCATCCGTGGGATTGATGCTTCGGTGCTCAAGGACTTTACCTTCACCGATGATCTGATTGCCGATCCATTTGGATTTCCACGGTTTACTCAGGTTGGGGGCGATACCAATCTGTTGCTCAATCTTGAATACCGAATCCCAATTGCTGGCCCGGTCGCCGTGGCCATGTTTGCGGACGCCGGAACGGTGTTTAACCTCCGCAAGCTCAATAATCAGAACCTGGTTTCCAATGCCCTGCCCACCACTCTGACGCCGTTTGGTGAAGTTCTTAACCCACGCGGGTTACTCGCAACCCAGGAAGAAATCAATGATTCACGCACACCAGAGACTCCACCCGGTGCATTGCCAGAAGGATTCCGGACGATTTTGATCTCCGGTGATCAGGTGACGCGTAGCGAAGTCTTATTGGGCAGTGAATTTGGTGGGTTACGACGAAACTTCCGATCCTCTTTAGGGGCTGAAGTGCGGGTTCAGGTGCCGGTGCTCCAGGTGCCGTTCCGGCTGATCTTTGCATACAACCCCAACGCTCGGGTCTTCAACCCAAGTGCGCCAGATCCACGATTGCTGGCCATTGAGCAAAAATTCACCGTCCGGTTCACCGTCGGACGGACCTTCTAAAAATTCAACGGATTGAGAGGTTGGGGTTGGATTCAGTGACCACGCCGACACAGGTTCACGTTCCACCCCCTTCCCCCATCCGCTAACTCCTAACCCTGGAAGAAGTAGTATGTCGAAATTCCGTTTTGCTTTTTATGCACTTGCCCTGATCGTCAGCCTTGGTTTTGGTCTTCCGCAGGTCCTGGCCCAACAACCTGCCTCCCAGAGTGAAACTAAAATCGCGTTTGTGAATTCACTGGAGTTTAGTGAAAATATTATCGAGTTCCGGCAGCAGGCTGAAACTCTTGACCGCGAGTTTAAGCCGCAAACTGACCAGCTTCAGAAACTGGCTGAACAGCTCCAACTCGACGAAGAAGCCCTCCGCCGCACCTTGCAAGACCTCCAACCAGATGCCCGCCAGCGTCGGGTTGAAGAACTTGAAAAAGCCAAAAAAGACTATGATCGGCGGGTTGAGGATCTGAAAGAAGCGGTTGGAAAACGCTCAATTATCGCACTTGACCCACTCCGTCAAAAAATCAAAGTTGAACTTGATAAATATGCAAAAACCCGAGGGGTGAGTCTGATCCTGGATCTGGGTCCCGCAATCCAGTCAGGAACACTGGCCTACATTGACCCCCAGGCTGATGTTACCCGAGATTTTATTGAGAATTACAACCGGTCATTCCCAGGTAAGAAGTAAGGGTTCCGGGTTCCGGGTTCCGGGTTCCGGGTTCCGGGTTCCGGGTTCCGGG
>DAOQNB010000632.1:0-4327 GCA_035335845.1 Acidobacteriota bacterium
GGTGTGGACAGCACGTTCGGCTTCTTCGCGCGAAGGAAAGGGGCCCATCCAAAACCCGCCTGTATCAGCCAGATAGACATTCCATTCATAGTTTTCCTGAAGCGCCAGTCGCGTGACCTCATTGCGTCCAATCAAATGAAAGGATGCTTCTTCAGGTGTTTTCCAGGGATAGGTCCCAAGCTCCTGGTCATTGCCCCAGGTGGCACTTTCACGGCTTTGAAGGACCCGGCCCACATAAATACCATTCCACAAAACCCGCAGTACCTGCCCGCAGCCGTGGAATTCGGGGTGAAGACCTGTATCAGCTTCAAAACAAAGTCGTTTGAGTGGTCCCGTCGGCACAGATTCAAGCTCCTTTCAGGAAATCAAAACGGCAAACTACCAAAAAACCAAAACCATAAGCCCAGGAAAATGGTGTACACAATGGTAAAGACCACAGCCAGGAAAAGACTCAACAATACGCCAAGCAGGGCTTTACCAAATTCAGCTTTAAAAAAGACCATAAAGCTGATGACGCGGGCAGCCACCAGAAGCGGGATCCCCAACGGGAAATACCAGCCAGTAAAAAACAGCAATCCAAACAACGCCAGGTCAACCAGCCGGACACAGATTGATTGGGCGTAGGTGGCTTCACGAATCCCGACTGAGCGGATCGAAAACCGGTAAGACCAGAAGGTGAACAGGGTGTAGACCACCAGAAACATCAAAAAGCCAATCCACAATCGCAGTTGTATCCCACCCAGCAGGTCCAAAAGCCAGGAAAGAAGCCAGCCCAGAAGATGATCCCACATACACGGATTCCTTTCGGTTAAAGCATGAGGCGAGTTGGAAAGGGTTCAGCATATTATGGCTACCACTGAACCCGCAAGGGTTTAACCCTGTAAGAATGAAGAACCGGGTTCCGGGTTTTCGGAAGGGCTGAGGGCTGAAGGCTGAAAGAAATCACCTTGTCACCTTGTCAGTTGGTCATCTGTCAGGATTTGGGGTTCGGGGTTTTCGAAACCAGGCCCCAGACATCAAGAATTTTCTTCATTCTTCATTCTTCATTCTCAATTCTTCATTCTTCATTCTTGATTCGACTTTGCCTGCCACTGATGGTAGAGCCAGATGCACAAACCCAGCCACAATCCTCCAAGCAAATATCCGGCGGTGACATCGCTTGGCCAGTGTGCCCCCAAATAGACTCGGGATGTCCCAACGAGCAGGATCAGGGTTCCACACAAAGTGGTCAAACTGATTTTGAGCCATTGCGGAAGCGGCTCGTGATAGAAAAGCATCATCAGAAATCCATAACAGGTGACATAGTGCATAACATGGCCTGATGGAAAACTCAGCGAAGTTTCGTGAACCAGTTGTTGAACGAGGTCGCTGGTGGGGCGAGGCCGGGCAACCAGTTCTTTCACGATCATGTTCAGGAGCGTCCCCCCGCCTGCGGAAAGCGCAAACACATATCCGGCTACTTTCCGGCGTTTCCAGAGTAACAATGTAAGGATCAGGCATCCCCAGACCAGATCTGCCAGGGCATGATTTCCGGGAAATGAAACGAGGCGCATTCCTGTTTCAAATCCAGGTAAGGAAATGGATTGCACGGCTTGAGAGATGGTGATGTCGATTTGAAAGCGTTTGTCGGAATCGGTCAAAACAGCGGTTGCCAGGCTTAAAAAGCCGAGCAAACAGGCGACATAGGAAAGGAAAATCCGGCGGTTTAGCATTGTTTGAATAATGAGCGAAGTCGCGAAACAAAAGTGAGGAGCGAGTACAAGTCATCAATAATCCAAATACAAGCGGCACAAACTGTTCACCCTTTCAAAAACGAAAGTTACCAGATGAACAATTCCTGGACTTTTTCTGACTCCTCCACTCGCTCCTTACGCCTCGCCCTTAAATGGTTTCCAGCAAATCCAACACTTCATCAAAGCAATAGGTTTTAACGGTGTTCATCAGTTCTTCTGCCAGCGGCGCATCAAATTGACGAACCCGACGGGCAATGTCAGTTGCAATCTGGGTGTCGCCCCGAATCAATGCCTGATGCAATTCTTCTTGAAGCGATTTCGGCAAGGCGGCCAGACGTTCTCTGGTGAGTGCCTGGTGGGCGGTGGAGGAAGCATAGGCAGTTGTCTGTGGTGAGGCCGCCGATTCATATTTGAAGGTAAGGTTGAGATGCTGGCGCAGCACTTCAAAACAATCTTCTTCACGAAATGGTTTGGCTAAAAAGCCATCACACCCGGCGTTATGGACGGCTTCCCGGTCATGTTCAAAGGCCATTGCCGAGAGGGCAATGATACTGGTGCGGGTACTCGGCACCTCTGATTCGCTTTCAACCAAAAGCGCTGACTCAAGCTGACGAATCGCTTTGGTCGCTTCGTATCCATCCAGAACTGGCATTCGCAGATCCATGAAAATCAAATCTGGGCGATGTTTCTTGAACTGGGTGATGGCCTCGACGCCGTTGATGGCTTCGGTGACCTGAAAGCCAACTGGACTGAGTAATTTGCAAAGAATCTGCCGGTTCTCTTCTTTGTCATCTACAATCAAAATGCGCGGCGCTGGCTGGTTACCTGCCAGGCCGATCACTTTTCCGAGTGTCGGCGCGGTTGATTCGCGTGAACTCTGTGGCAGGCGGGAGGTAAAGCAAAAGGTTGTGCCTTCACCAAGCTCGCTCCGGACCCAGATTTCGCCACCCATCAAATTTACAAAATTGCGGCTAATCGCCAGACCCAGACCCGTGCCTTCGGTTGACTTCTGACCGCTCTCAGTTTGTACAAATGGTTCAAAAAGCTTGGTTTGTTCTTCTTTTGAGATACCGTGGCCGGTGTCTTCAATCTCAAAGGTAGCGATGCTGTTTGACCAGAACACCCGCAGGGTCACCTGTCCGCGTTCAGTAAATTTGACCGCATTGCCCAGCAAGTTGATCAGCACCTGACGGAGTTTGCCTTCATCGCCGAGCACGTATTCGGGCAATTCGGGCGAGATTTCAAAGCTCAACTGGAGCCCCTTGGATTGGGCTCTGACCCGGATCATTTCTTCAAGGCCCAGGAGCAACTTCGGCAGGTGAAAGGTATGTTCCGTCAGGGTGATTTTTCCGGCTTCAATCTTTGAAATCGACAGGACATCGTTAATCAGTCCCAACAGATGTTCACCGCTCCGCATAATCGTTTGCAGGTTTTCAGTATCTTCCGTATCCCGACCCTGGCGGCGTTGCATCACCTGGACAAATCCTAAAATCGCATTGAGCGGCGTTCGCAGTTCATGGCTCATGTTCGCCAGAAAGGTACTTTTGGCACGATTGGCTTCAAGGGCTTTTTGCTCAGAAATCCGCAATTGTTCGACAGTTTTGGCCAGTTCTTCATTTTGTTTATCAAGTTCGTGTTGGGTCCGGATCAACCGGGCCTGAGTACTGTCGCCAACTTTTACGATCTTGGTGGCCTGCTTCATCAGGCTGCGGTATTTCTTGATCAGAAAGCGATGGCGTTCGATCAGTTCTTCACGGGTAAATTCGCCTCGTTTCAAAAAAAGGTCGGCTTCCTCAGCAATCGCGATTTCCCCTTCAAACACCTGGACATGCGACGACACCTGGAGACTGGCTTCTCGTTCTGCCTCAAAAACAGGAACGGTAGACAAGCTATCTTCAAATTCCTTGTTCATAAAACCTGTGGATGCCCTTGGATCTGAATTTTGGGATTTTAGGGGTGGTCTTGCTCGCGGAAAAGACGGTGTTACTTTACAGATTTTTTTTGAGAGGGAATAGAGGAATTTGGGAAGGGAGAATGAAGAATGAAGAATGAAGCAGGAATGAAGAATGAAGAATGAAGAATGAAGAATGAAGAATAAAGAATGACCTCAATTTTGCCCAAAAGAGCACCATCTGGCTCAAACATCAGCGCCGACCAGTTCGGGAACTGACTCGCACCGGGGAATTTCGGTAAGCTTTGACAGGAATGAAAATTCACCAAATTTTCCTCGTCACTCCGATAAAACCGACTTCGAACCGGTCCTTTCCGTCCTTTATGTCCTTTGTGTCCTTTGATTGTGGTCTCATCAGGTACCACAACCGAGGAAGCAGTCAGTATTTGGGGCGACATTTGGGGAATGGAAAATGGAGTTGGTGGTTAGTGGCTGGAAATCAATACTTTCGAAGAAGAACCAAGGACTAAGAACTAAGAACTAACCGCTAACCACCAACCACTAAACGGTTCTTCACTTTTCATCCTATCTTCGGCGCGGAGACCCGGTCCTTGAGGGCCGGGAGGAAACGCCGCTCCTTCGTTGAAGTAAGGTGGTTGTTCTTGCGGTTAACCGCACACAGTTGGTTTTGATGTTGACACTG
>DAOQNB010000633.1:0-4308 GCA_035335845.1 Acidobacteriota bacterium
TCCGTGGCTCTGGCCTGGTTGGGCACGGGCTGGCTCCCAAATGCTGGCCGGAGTTTTTGGGGTGCCGGAAAAACCGCTTTCGATTGCTTCGCTTTTCTTGTGCGGCATCTTGCTGGCAGCCCCAGCCAATGTGTACCGGTTTATTGAAAAGCTCCAGTCCATCCTGCTCACATTTATTTTGGTTGGAGTTGCCGTCCTGGCGATGCTTGTGGTTTGGAACGGACCCACGACGGCTTCTTTTTGGACCGCGCTGGCAACTGGGAAGGGGATTGGTCTGCTGCTTGAAAAAGCCAATCAGACAAAATCAACCGATTTTCTGGTCCTTGTCAGCGGCTTTGTTTTTGCCGGTGCTGGCGGTATCCTCAATCTATCCTATGGGATGATGCTGTGTGAAAAGCAATTTGGGATGGGAAAATACTCGCAACCACTGGCAGGTCTCCGACAGTCAGTCGGGTTGACCCGTGAAGACACCCGAGTCATCAAACGGATTGTATCTGATGCCGAGTCCGAAAGCCGCTGGAAGCAATGGATCCGGTTGTCACGTTCAGAGCATGCGCTGCTGTTTGTCGGGGGAAACACCTTCAGCATTGTTTTTCTCTCACTGATTTTTTTCTGCCTGCTGGGACCGCAAACTTCGACCCAGGGAACTTCATTTTTGCAACTGGCAACCACCCGACTTCAAGACACGCTGGGTCTGAGCGCTTCACTTTTATTTGTGAGCGTCGGATATGCGATCTTTTTCACCTCTGAAATCGGACTGATTGACGTGACATCACGGATTTCGGCAGGTATCACCAACTCTTTGCTTGGATCAGAGCGATTTTCAGCCGGCAGGCTCTATCATATTTTTGTCTGGTCAGAAATTGTGATTGGCACACTCCTGATTTTGGTGGACACCCGGCAGCCGTTCTGGTTTCTGATTACCAGCGCCATTCTCAACACTCTGGTTATGGCGCTGTACACTGTCCTGATTGTGATTTTGAATCGAAAAATGCTTCCTGCCTTTGCTCGGGCCCATCCCGTGATTGATTGGGCCCTGATCGGTGCCGCCTTTCTTTATTTAGGCTGCTTTATTTTGACAATTGTACGGCTGGCCTGACAGTCACCGTACCCAGGTTCAAGAAATCAAGGGGAAAAAGAAAAAAGAGCACTCCCAGAAGGAGTGCTCGTCAATTGTTTGAGAGATTACAGATTAACAGAGGATCGAGGGTTGAAGAGCGGCTCGCTCTTAGAACTTAGCCTGCACTGCGTAGGCTTCCAGTTGGTTCGGGCTCTTCACGCCGGGCATTTTGGTCACGTCGGTGAGTTCGAGGTCACGCACGACCAGTTCCTGGCCGGCTGGAATCGCACTCCGATCAAAGTGGAGCGTCAGTGTGTGGGTGCCAGCCGTGAGGCGTTCGGCAGCCTGGGCCCAGGCCACTGGTTCGCCAGCCGTGTTGACCAGATTGGCGCGGAGGTGGAAGCGGCCTTCGGCTTTGACTTTGATTGAAACCGTAACGTCCAGGTTTTGAGCCGTCAGGTGTTCGCTGACCACTTCGCCCAGTTTCGCGCCGGCTTTGCCAGTCATCAGCGTGATGTTGCCAGTGCGGAGGAAGGCTTTTCCTTCAGCGGTTGTGCCGGCGGCGTCAACGATGACATTGGTGAAGGTGCCCAGATTTTCAGCCGAAACGGTGGCACTGTAAAAGCCTTCAGCCGTCGGGTTGAGTTTCACGGTTTTGATGAGTTTTTTGTCTTCGCCAAACAAACGGGCCGAAACGGTCGCGGCTTCGGTTGCTTTGCCATTGAGGACCTGAGCACGGATTTCGGTTTGTTCGTTCACATCCACAGTGTTTTTTGACAACCAGGTTTTGAGCATCAGGTCATTGTTGTCATTGACCACAATGTCAACTGGCGCTTTGCTGTGGACATTGAGCGTGTAGCTACCGACTTCGGTCACGGCTTGAACCGGTGTGGCCATCATTTTGGCCGTAGTCACCATGCGCTTGGTGGCATCAGGGGTGGCAAACATTTCGTCACGGGAAATCGGCTGCATCGCGGCGGTGCTTCCGCCTGGGGCTTTGAGTTCAAACTCGGCGCTGGCATCCAGGCTAAACACCCCAATCGCGGCATTGGTGCCGGTCACGGGCAGTTTGATGCTTTCGCCGGAGACGCCAGACATCACATAGCGGCTCGACAGAGTGCTTTCACCCGCCAGTTGCTGACGGAATTCCTCGTCGTTCAACCGACCACTGTCACTGCGATCTGAAACACGTTTTGGAGCTTTGGCTTCAGCTTCAGGAAGTGAGATTGGGGTATTTAATTCAGTTTGAACCGGATCTTTTGCACGGATCATTCCCGCCATCACTCCCGCCATCACAAACACGGCAACCAGTACGACATACATCTTTTTCATGACAAGTTCTCCTTATTTCTTTATTGGTGGCGTTTCAGATTAGTAGCCATAGTTCGCAATGTCTTCGCCCAGCTTACGGTAGCTATTTCGGCGATTGTAATGGTGGTTGGCGTCAGTATTATACCAGTCATATCCAGGAGCGCCGGTCTTGTGAGCACTATACTGAGCCACGGCGCCATCATCTTCCCCAGGCAGTCCAGCCAGACCAGATAATGTCGCTAACCCCACACATTCCAGACAAAAATCATTCCAAAGTCCCGTGCCAGCGACTGAATAAATCGGTTTGCTGCGCAGGGAATCACGGAACCAGTTGTTGTTGGCATACTGCACATTGGCGGTGGTCAGGCACTGGGTTGATGGGTAGTCCTGATTGAGGAGGGAAACAATCCACGCAGTGAAAAAGGAGCTGCTGAGGCTTCCGGCCAGATCGGCGGCTTCAGAACCAGCATTGGGTGGCGCATAGGACAGCACCCGCACGGTATTGGCCTGGATGCGATTATAATTGCCATTGTAGTTGTAATATGGGTCTGACGGGTCGGCATTGCACAAAATATAGCGCATCACACAACCACCCATGCTGTGGGTGACAAACACGAGGTCTTTTTTGCCTTGATCGAGCAACAGATTGCATTCGCGGGCGACTTCACCAGCCGCATCCCAGTACGCCTGGCGTCCATCATAAGTGACGACCAGATATGGCGTTGCATAGTTACGCGTTGCCGCTTTGATCATGTCTGGTGTCCAGTATTGTTGCAGGGTGTAGTTATAGTCCAGGGTGGCGGCATCGCCTTTCCCATGGACAAAAACCAGGGTCACGGCCTTGGCTGGCTCAGAATAGATGGCGCTGACAATGATGAACACTGCGGCGACGAGACAATAGCGAATGGCTGAAAGTGCGAAGGATTGAGATGCCCGCATCATAGCTTTTTCCTCTTCTGTGCTTGATTGTTGTTGAACTTTTCGAGATTGATCTGTTGTGGGGATACAACTGAATGGTGATTCAGTACCATCTAATACAACTTTTGTGCCACAGCCAAAAGAAATCGAAAAGTTCTTTTGAGGAAAAAGCTCAACTTATTCATTCTAAATAAATTATTGCCTTGGAGAAGAAGCCAGGAGTGTGAAGAGCGAAACGCTGAGTTAACGGATTGACTGTATAGTAAGTATGCAGGAAAACTCTGTAAGTGTAACTAAAGTCAAGCAATGAAATGGCTTGAATGAATCGTCATTCAGTTTACGGAATGTCAAGTTGGTTGACATCAATCAACCCTCCAGTCTGAAACTGACGGTTGGTTTTCTGATTTGACTATATAATAATGACAGTTACCAAACGGGAATCAGGAGTTGAGCTATGAGCAATGAAGATCCAACCAAGAAATATCCACCGCCGGAGAGTTTCCAGACGCGAAACGACCTTGAGGCAATGCTGGTCGCCGTTGTGACGAGGGTCATTGAACAAAAAATAGATCCCCAGTTTGCCGAAATAAATCAGCGCTTTGACCGGCTTGAAGCTCGGCTGGAACGATTGGAAAAAGGGCAGGATGCACTTTTGAAGGAATTTCGGCACTTCAAGAAGGAAGCGGAGAGCCGCCTGTACGACCTTGAGTACCCGGAAGAAAAGGCAAGTTGAAAAACTTGTATTTTCCGCAATCCTCAACCCCAGACCGAGAGCCCTCATTTGATTGGTCGTCGCCTGAGATTATCTCAGGCGACGACCTTTTATTTTGCCTGAGCGTTCCTTCCAAAATATGAAGGGCGCTCTGATAATTTTAGAAAACTGTAAAAATATCATATGAAATCGTATTCATTTGAATTATTTAATAGACGATAATTAGATAAATCTGTATAGAAAAGGAGTGTCATCATGGATCTTCTCAAACCTGGTGAAGCTGCCGCCGAACTCGGCATCAGCCTGC
>DAOQNB010000634.1:0-4304 GCA_035335845.1 Acidobacteriota bacterium
ATTCTTCATTCTCAATTCTTCTTCATTCCAACGTGGGGTGATTGTGATGACGTCGCCAGTAACAACCGAGGAAAAGGACAGAAAACTTTTTTGGAGAAGGATTAAAATTCTGTGTTTTGCCGGGTTGGTTTGTATTCGCCTTGCGACCTGTGCCCGCCACAAACCAGTTGAGGAGATTGTGACGATCAACGCTGGTCGCCCAATGATGACCGAGCCAGTGCCAGCTTCCCTCGAATCTCAGCCGCTTCAAGGGTCGCCTCAATTCTCAGCAATTGAACTCATCGGTGATTACCTGGCTGAAACCACGGTGTATCTTCAGGAAGAACAAAGACTTGAAGCTCTGACCACGTTAGCGAAGGCTGAGCAGGTGACACGCCAGATGATGGATGATACCCAAACAAAAGGCCCGGTTGATGTGTCGTTGCGCACCATAATCCAGGAGCAAGAACAAACTGAGCGTGAAATCCGAGGAGGCAATATTGAGGCTGCGTTGCTCAATCTTGGCCATCTGTCGCAAAGCCTGAACCAGCTTGAGTCGTCAATGCTCCCAGATCTTCAAGGGGGGCCGCCGCCAGCCATTTCTGTTTCCCACAAGTAGAACCCGGCGGTGGCTACAAAAGCGGCGTCAAGTGGGCCGCACTCCGAAAATAATTCAGTTCTCTCCATCCAGCTTGATTCCAAAACGCTCAGCCATTCGATACAGGGTCCGACGGTCAATTCCTAGAATTTCAGCCGCCCGGGTCCGATTGCCTCCAACCTGTTCCAGAACATGAAGTAAATAGCGGCGTTCCAGTTCATCCAGCGTTGGGAGGTCCGCATATAACGCCAGCAGCGGTGATGGTGATCGGGTCGCCCGATGCCGGAGTTCGCTGCTTTGTAATTTGGGTGGCAGGTCTTCCGGGGCAATCTCATTGCCCCGAGCGTGCAGGGCCGCATATTCAACCGCTGCCTCAAGTTCGCGTACATTTCCAGGCCAGTCGTAGGCCACAAAAATAGCCAGGGCTGACTCTGATGCCCGGAGGCGGCGACCAACCGAAACCGCTGATTTTTGGAGGAACCGCTCGACCAAAACCGGAATGTCCATTCGGCGTTCACGCAGGGGCGGAACATTGAGGGTGACAACGCTCAGGCGGTAAAACAGGTCTTCACGAAAATTACTGGCTTTGACTTCTTTTTCCAAATCACGATTGGTCGCCGCCACGATGCGGGCATCCACTTTGGTTGTGCGTGAGGACCCAACTCGTTTGATTTCACCTTCCTGAAGCGCCCGCAGGAGTTTGACCTGCAAGGCGGGCGTGGTTTCCCCAATTTCATCCAGAAACAGCGTGCCGCCTTCGGCTTCTTCCCAGAGACCCTTGCGATCATTTGTGGCACCCGTGAAGGCACCCCGGACATGACCAAAGAGTTCGGCTTCCAGCAGAGTTTCGGTCAGTGCACCACAATTGACGGCAATAAATGGTTTATCTGCTCTGGGGCTATGGGTATGAATGGCACGGGCGACCAGTTCCTTGCCCGTGCCTGATTCGCCGGTAATCAGAACCGTTGACCGGGCCGACGACACGCGGGCAATTTCTTTATACAACTCAATCATTGCTGGGGCTCGCCCGACCATGCCGGAGCCTGCGTACCGCGCCAGTAGTGACTCAGAATCCGGGAGCGAGCCTGCCTGACTTTTCTGACTCTGGTGTTCGAGGGCCCGGCTGGCGGTTGCCACCACTTCATCCACTTTAAAGGGTTTGGAAATAAAATCCCACGCCCCTTCGCGTGACGCGTCAACCGCTGTTTCCAACGTGCCAAAGGCTGTCACCAAAACCACCGGGCACCGGTCCCGGAACTGTTTGACCAGATCCAGGCCAGTTTGCGTCGCTTCCAGATTGAAATCGGTGATGACCAGATCAAATTGTTTTTTCTGGAACAGTTTCACGGCCTGCTCGGGGAGTTGAGCCGTTTCGATATTCCAACCCTGATCAGCCAAAATCTCTTTGAGTAATTCACACGACGCGGGGTCATCATCAATGACAAGTATTTGTTTCATATCAGTTTGTCGTCAGTAGCTGGTAGTCCGTAGTTCACTCAGTTTATTTGATTGAATCACTTGAAGGTTTGTCAATACGAGGAGTTCATCGTTTCGTTGTTGACAGCAGTATAACCAGCTTCAAAGTTCGCTCTGTCGTTCCTTCACTCATTTAATTCAAGACGCCTTCAACCCCAATGTGGTTTTGGGTTGTAAAAACTGGTTTCCAGGGGTACTTGTGCAGATCCAGAAATGGCCGGCATTCGACGGGAACATATAGTTTGATGTCATGGCCGGCGGCTGAAATATCAACCCGGATCGTGTTTCCAAAAGCTGGTTCACCTGGTGCCAGTCCGGTCACACAGGAAAAAGGAATCAGCAACGGAGGATGCGCCACTCGAAAAAAGATAACTGGCTCAATATAAATTCCTTGATTGCCAAGCGTAACGCTGAGGCAGCGTTTATAGCGGGTGCGGGAATTGATATAGGCCGAGCATCGTGGATAGGTGGTTCCCGCAGGGCGGGCGATGCAGGCATGGTGTTTGGCAATGGCCGCCCATCCGGCTTGAGCGATGAGCACAACAATCGAGCTCCAAAACAGAGGAAAGACCACCAAAACGACCAGAAAAATTGCAAGTGAAGGCCACATGAGGATTGCCCTTGTTCAAATTGGAAAAGAAAGCCGGAAACACGTTCCTTGACCAGGGGTGCTTTCGACGTCAATGTGGCCGTGGTGGTCGCGCATGATCTGGTGAACCACAACCAGCCCAAGGCCCGTGCCACGGCCCTTTTCTTTGGTGGTATAGAGCGGATCAAATATCCGTGCCCGAACTTCATCAGTCATTCCACACCCAGTATCAACCACAGAAACAATCACTTGCAATGGTTCGCCGCAGTCTGAGGTCTTGCATTCGGTTTTGATCGTCAACGAGCCACCTTCTGCCATTGCATCCATCGCATTATTGATCAGGTTGAAAAAGACCTGCTGGAGCCGATCAGAATTGCCATTGATGAGCGGAAGTGAAGAAGCAAATTCAGTCACCATGTGAATGTCACGCTGGTGCAGGGTGGGGGTAATCACATCAATGATTCGGTTGAGTAGGGTGTCAAGATCAACTGGTGCAAACGGTGTGGCTTCTGAGCGTGTCCGGTCGAGCATTGATCGCACAATGCGCTCGATCCGCGCAATCTGAATATTGATGGTTTCAAGCCGTGAAAGGGCTTTTGGATCTTGTTTAAGGTTATTTTGCAGAAGTTGAACGTGCCCGCTGATCAGGTTGAGCGGTGTTCCGACTTCGTGGGCAAACTGGGCGGCGGTTTGACCAGCCACCGCCAGACGCTCCATTTCTGAGAGCCGACGTGAAAGCTGCCAGAGTTCGCGGTTGGCTGATTCCAGTTGCTGGTTGCGCTCAGAAAGTTCCTGCGTTGCTTCGTTTACCTGTTCCTGGAGCAATAGTTTTTGAGCTTCGCGTTCCTCGGTCATGGTTCGCACCCGTTGAATCATGCCGTTAAAATTTCGAGTGAGTATGCCAAGTTCGTCACTGCTGGTGCCTGTGATTTCAACCGCCAGATTGCCAGCTTCGACCTCATTCATTGCCTTTAAAAGTTGCCCAATCGGGCGATAAATCAGGCGGTCAAAGAGCGTGAGTGTTCCCAGGGTAATCACCAGGACCGCAACCAGAGCAATCCAGATTGACATTCGTTGTGATTGAGCCGCAATTGACGGCGTGTCGTCGAGCAATTCAATCAGTTCGACGGCACCACTGAGTCGCGAACCTGTAAACACCGGCGCAAACACACGATAGAGCGAGGCATGGGTGCCTTCGGGACGTTGTTGAACGGTTCGGGAGGGGAGCCCGCTCCGCAGTAAGGTAATGGTTTCTTCAGGGATATTTTCGGATGGGGCTTCGCCCGCTGCGGCCACTTTGACATAGACGGCGCCAACGCGTTCCCAAATGCGAACGGCATTGACTCCAGGCCGGGCATTTTGCATTAAAAGAACCGCGCGTTCCAAAATCTGAGGGTCACGTGGATATGGAAGCTGGCTGATTTGCGACGCCAGAAAACTGGCTTGCAGCTCAGCCCGGGCGCGCTGTTCATTGCGGAGTAGTTCTGCCGTGTGCGAACTGCTGATAAAGCCGCTCAAAATCAACACCGCAACCGTGATGGCCGAGGTGAGCAAGGTGGTTTTGTGATGTAATTTGAGTGGTGGCATATTCTTTTGGAACTGGAACTGAAGATTTGGGGCTGAAAAAACCAGGGCTCAGGGCTTGGGGCTGAAGACTCGCAA
>DAOQNB010000635.1:0-2810 GCA_035335845.1 Acidobacteriota bacterium
TCAGGAATTTTGCGGTTTGAGCCACCGCTGAAAAAATCCATACCGGCGAGCGACCAGTGCTCCGCTCCCGACGGCCATACACCGCAAGGTGCCAATGGCGAGGATGTGTTTGGTCACTGTTGCCATTCCCGCCAGTGTTCCAGTCCAGATGTTATTGTCCGGAAATGACGTCAACATCCACAGGATACACAGGTTTTCCACGTAGTCAGCGCTGGCAATTCCCACTGGCAGGAGGTTGACCTGCATCCAGCGCGAGTTGTCGCCAAAGGCTTTGCGGGCAATCAGCGTCAGCATCCACGCCAAACCGAAGCCATACATCACTGGAAAGAAAAAATCGAAAATCAGGTAGTTTCGATAGAATGCGCGGCCCGCATCCCCATAGCTGGCCAGTGTGGTGGTTGCTTCTTGACCAGAATAATAAAATCTCAGGTCCAGCAACCCTGGGCCACCACTGAGCTTGATCAACTCGGAATTTGAGATGGGGAGACTTGAAAAGTTAAAAACCCAAACCAGACAGAACGCCAGGACCAGAAAGCAAATCATAACTGGTGTTGAGTACCAGCGAGCAATAACGGTGCTCAATTTTCCAATCATCGGATTCTCCCTGGGTAAAGCTTTTATCTGGAGTACTTGCCGGTAGATCGAATGGTCCGGACGTTTTTCATTTCGGGGCGGTTACGGATGTGAGTCCAGTACTCCTCGCGGACATCGTCGTCAACTTCAATCGTGGTTGAGTACAGTGCATCTTGTCCATTCTTTTTGCAACCAGAGATCCAGTAGTATTCGAGGGTTTCCGTGTCGAAATAATTGGCTTTAAATCCTCGCCCACCTAATCTGCTAAAGCGGCGACCGCCATAGTAAACCGATTGTCCTGACCTGGAAAATGTGACCTTCCCGATGTGCGCCGGTCCGGCAATTCCGTCACCTTTGAATTCAATGTACATAATGCGGCTCTGCATAAAAAATCTCCTTCCAAAAAATCGCTGGTTGTTACACGGAGAAACTCTGGGTATTTCAACTGAATCATCCCACCTGGCTCCGCTACTGAGACCAGATTCCAAGGTGGGAAGCTTTCGCCCTGGCTTCCATGACCCGATAGACACATCGGTCATAGCTACCAAGTCGATTTGGTTCTTGATAGGCTGCCAGTCCTTGCTCAATAAGTTTGAGGCCAATATCTTGACCATCACTGGTTGTCATCACAAGAGCCTCCACTCTGGTAAGCTGGTCAAGTTTGGAAAAATCAATATTTCCAGACAAGAGAATCTCCATCTGAGCACCCAAAACCTTTGTGTTCAAATGCTTCCGGATCTTCAGTCTGGCTGAATTATCCAGTGACGTAAGGTCAACCCCAGCCAGGGTGACTTCGATATGGTGCTTATTTTTCAAGGTTAAGACCAGCGCCAAGCTGTCACTGAGCGTTGTGATTTTGGCTCCGGCAAATGAATTTGGGGTAAGGTAAAAATCACTGTGTTGAACTGGATCACCGCACTCAGGAACTGGTACCGGTTGAGTATTCCTTTTGTCTTGAGCACTTGAGGTTACGGCAGTCCAGATCAAACACAGCGCGATTACCCGCAAGAAAGCTCCCATAGTGTTTCCTCCATCAGTTACCAGGATGTGAAGTTATCTTTGAAAGCTTGTTTGAACCCATCATGGAATTTTCACTCTACAGATGTCAGCCACTCTGAATTCAGGGTTGGCTCAGGTTTTTTCATTGCCAAAATTCAGAGATTCTGCGCGTTCTTTGGCCCGGTGGAGGCTTTCTGCATCCGGAAACACCGCAATCCACTTGTGGAAGAGTTCTTCAGCCTGGGAAGGTTGATCGGCATATCCAAGTGCCCGAATCTGCAATGCCCGAGCCTGGATCAGCAGTTCTTCAGCTCTGGCAGCCAACGTGCCCGCTATCTGGGCCACTTCATCATCTTCCAAACTGCTGAACGTAAACAGGGCTTCCAGCAATTCAAGCCCAGCTTTCAAATGATTTGGATCAACCGCCAGAATGGTTCTGAGGTCTTCTTCACAGCCAGCAAGTTCTGGCGAGTCACCAGTTGAAGTCATCATGAGGCTTTTGGCCAGTGCGCGTCGCCACAAAAGTTCGGCATTGAACGGATAGCGTTCTAACCCGTCATTGGCCAGTTCAATTGCGCCTTGTAACAATGGCTGCTGGCTGGCGCGTTTCTCAACGATATTGATCAATGGGCAATCAGGTGCCGACTCACCCGGATCATACTGTTCCAGAATCGAATCAATCTCTTCGAGCAGGTTGGTGAAGCTAGCTAAATCGGACATTTGAGTGTGTAACCTCTTTGGTTCTGCGGAATCCACAAATTGCCTGGTACTTGCTGTGTTTAATCGCTCAAATAGTGGGCACTGAGTCGAGGGAACAGTTGTGGCAGGTCGTCTTCCTCCCAATCAGGATCTGTCGGCCAGACTCCGGTATCACCAGGATCAATTATTGACTCAAATTCTTCACCAGTTCTTTGCTCATAGACATTGCCTGCGGCATACAGAACTTCCTCAGCCTCAGCGTCAAAATTGATCTGGTCGCAGACTTCAACCAGTGAATCCGGATCCTTCAGCGCTTTTTCATACACCGTTTTGCCCTGCATCACCAGCCACGCCCGAAAGTAGTAAAACCCATCATCCGAAGCGCCACCGTTGATGATATAGGCCGCACCCCAGAGCTGGTTGAGATACGCCTGGGTAACCAATTTCCTGAGATGGTAATCAAACTCAATTAAATCAGATGATTCCAGTTCTTCCAGATATGAACAGAGAATTGGTTCAAATTGGGTTTCATCGTTATT
>DAOQNB010000635.1:2910-4302 GCA_035335845.1 Acidobacteriota bacterium
ATACTGGTTCAGTGCAGTCCATGGCGTGAAGGGATTGTGCGATTTAAAGAAACTGAGATCCCGCAGTTCCAAAAGCACCAGTCAATCTTTGTTCATATTCCGAAGACATCGGGTATTTCGGTGTCAAAGAGCCTTTTTAACTGTACTTCTCCACATGTGCCGATGATTGACTACGAAGCCATCTTCAGCCAGCCAGAGCTTGACCGGATGTTTAAATTTGCCTTTGTCCGCAATCCCTGGGATCGTGCTGTTTCAACCTATAGTTTCCTGGTTGGACGCACCGGTATTGAGCGCGACATCGCCTGGGCCGACCGGGTACTGGTGAACTACGCCGGGTTCGACGATTTTATCCAGCGGTGGTTGAATCGAAGAAACATCTATTCGTGGGGTTTGTTCTTTCCACAATTCTTTTTTGTCTGTAACTCTCAACAGGAGATTCGAGTTGATTTCCTGGGGCGATTTGAAAACCTGAATGCCGATTTTGAGTACATCAAGCATCGCCTGGGGATTTCAGCCGAACTGCTTCATCTCAACAAGTCGAAGTCTCGCACTGATTACCGGGATTATTACACTGAGAAAACCAGACGAATTGTCGCTGATGTGTATCGCGAAGATGTTGAACTGTTCGGCTATCAATTTTGAACTTCCCTTACTGCAGCATTTTGGCCGAGTATTGTTGGATAACCCGAACCCTTAAATAATTCAATTAAAAGACTTAGCAGGTTGTTGGTGCTAAACTGACATTATTGGTCAGTGGAAGGTCTGGTCCACACCAGTGAATACCGCCAAAGGAGATGCCGGTAACAAACGGCTCCTGGCAGGAGTGTGGCACATAGTTCGCCGACCTCAGCCATGGTCAGGTACCGTTCTCCTTGAGCATGTTCACGCCAGGCAGCCCGAATTTCGCGTTTTTGGCGCAGGCGGCCCGTTCGCCACAAGTTTTGGCTGGCGGTGACGCTCAGGGCGATGAGAGATAGCATCCGTTCAATCAAAGTTGCATCAGCGCGCAGGTCCTGGATAATGAGCGTGCCACCTGGCTTGAGAATCGTTTTCATTCGCGTCAGCGCTGATTGAAGCTCAAAATGGTGAAGCGTTGCGAGTGACACTACGCAATCAAAAGATTCAGTCTCAAAAGGAAATTCAAAGAAGTCCCCGCAATGGTATTCAATATTTTCCGACACTGGTTGTTGTGCTTGAGCAATCCGAATCATTTCGGGCGACAGATCAATACCGGTAACCTGTTCTGCACGTGTTGCCAGTAACCGCGCAAAATTACCTGTCCCGCATCCGACATCAAGCACCTGTGCGCAGTTCTTCGGCACCTGTCGGAGCAAAAATGCCTGATACAGAATCGGATGCGGAGGATCATTTTCTGTGAGTTGTGCGATTCGG
>DAOQNB010000636.1:0-4298 GCA_035335845.1 Acidobacteriota bacterium
CCCAAAATCTTATGTTTCTTCCAACCGAAGCCTTTGCACTCCAACTGGATCAGGCCGATCCGCTTGCCCGTTTTCGAAACCAGTTTCACCAACCAGAACCCAGCGTAACCGGCGAACCGCTGATTTATTTCTGTGGAAATTCGCTTGGATTGCAGCCCAAAGGTGTCCGTGAATCAGTCCTGCAGGAAATTGACGATTGGGCACAACTGGCCGTCCACGGGCACTTTAAAGAGCACAATCCGTGGGTTTCGTATGAACAGGCCCTCCTTGGACCAATGGCCGAACTGGTTGGCGCCCAGCCCGAAGAAGTGGCGATCATGAACGGCCTGACCGTGAACCTGCATTTGTTGATGGTCTCGTTTTTTCGGCCAACTGCAACCCGCCATCAGATTCTGCTCGAAGCCAATGCTTTTCCGTCGGACCAGTATGCCCTCCAAAGTCAGATTCGGTTTCATGGATTTGACCCGGAATCGGCCTTTCTCGAAGCTCATCCCCGTCCAGGTGAAGACACGCTCCGCACTGAAGATATTGTCGCATTGATCGAAGAGCATGGTCACAAAATCGCGCTTGTGATGTTTGCCGGCGTTAACTACCTGACTGGCCAGGTTTTTGATATTGCGGCGATCACGGAGGCGGCTCATAAACAGGGCTGTGTGGTGGGGATTGATCTGGCACATGCGGTTGGAAATGTACCGCTTCGCCTGCACGACTGGGACGTTGATTTTGCGGTGTGGTGTTCGTACAAATACCTGAATTCAGGCCCTGGTGCGGTGGCCGGGTGTTTTGTCCACGAGCGTCATCGAAATGCTCCGGAACTGCCACGGTTTACGGGTTGGTGGGGTACCAAACCACAGATTCGCTTTGAAATGCGGCCTACGTTTGACTTGCAGCCCGGTGCCGCAGGCTGGCAGTTGAGCAATCTACCAATCCTGTCAATGGCGGCCCTCAAAGCCTCGCTTGACATCTTTCACGAAGCAGGAATCCTGGCACTTCGGGAAAAATCTGAAAAATTGACCAGCTATCTGCTCTCTTTGCTTGATCAAAACCAGAGTGGAAAGATCGCGGTCATTACTCCACGTAACCTCAAAGATCGCGGCTGCCAGATTTCAATCCGGGTTTTTGATGGAGCACGCACGGTATTTCAGCGGCTGGAAGAAGCCGGGGTGATTGGAGATTTCCGCGAACCAAACGTCATCCGGGTGGCGCCAGTGCCGCTGTACAATACCTTTCACGAAGTCTGGCGCTTTGCCCAAATCTGGCAAGCGTTAATTTGAAGCCTGTGATGTTCAAGCCGATAGTGGCAAGGTCAAAGCAACCTCAAACCCATCCGGGAGGTTTGCCGCCTGCACGGTTCCTCCGTGAGCGTTTACCGCTCGTTCAGTAATCGCCAGCCCGAGTCCGATGCCGCCAGTTTTGCGGTCACGGTCATCGCCAACCCGGGTAAAGGGCTGAAAAATCCGGTTGAGTTCTGCTTCTGGCACGCCGGGACCGTAATCACGCACCGTAATTCGTGCCAGTTGATTTCCACCACTCGAAAAAGTTTCCAGTGAAACTTTGACTTCAGATTGTTCTGGTGTGTAGGAAATCGCGTTGCGGAGCACATTTTCGATTGCCCGCCGAACCAGTTCGTACGAACCGGTCAACCGGCACGAATGAACGGCTTCTAAAGAAACTCCTCGATTGATGGCCTGGGCTTCAAAATCCACATCGGCTGCCACCTCCTGAACCAGTCGTCCCAAATCAAAAGTTTCAGCATCAGCCAGTGGCGAATGGCTTTCCAGCTTGGTAAGCGTCAGAAGCTGTCCGATTAACTCGTTGAGCCGTTCCGTTTCGTGTTCGATGCGGTCCAATGCGGCTTTTGCATCCGGGCCTGACCGGCGACGAGCCAGGCCGAGTGCGACATAGAGGCGAGCCAGCGGAGAGCGGAGTTCGTGTGAAATGTCGCTCAACAACCGTCGTTGAGCAGTGACGAGTCCTTCAATCCGTTCAGCCATCCCGTCAAAATCGTGGGCGAGTTGGCCAATTTCATCCCGTCTGCGTCCAATTGCCGGACTAATCCGGGCGGTTAATTCGCCTCCGGCAAACTGTTGGGTCACCAGTCGTAATTTCTCGATGGGGTTGGCCAGATAGCGAGCCAGGCCATAACACACCAGGCTTCCCGTCACCAGCACGGCCAGAATGCGCACTGATAGCACTTCGGGATTTCCAAGCCAGGGATTGAATGGTGGACGCGGGATTTCTTCAATGTAGACAAACAAGGCCCCTTTAGAATCAAAAATGGGAGTCGCCACCAGCATCACCGTGTCCAGTGTTTCGACCTGAACCCGCCGCTGAGTTTTCACTTGCTGAGCCAGGCCAGATTTTTCAGGACTATCCGCCCCAATCCCACTCACCAAAGCCCCATCCCGATCATAAAAGTATCCGCGTAAGCCTGAAATTTTATTGACTCGTTCCAAAAAGCCAGTCAGGCCAGCCGCGCCAGACCGCTCATAGGTTTCAACCGCGCTCAACGCCTGAACCGAAATCATTCGCCCAAACGAAGTGCGAAACCGGCGGTCAGAGGAATCAACCGTCATCGTGGCAAGAATCAATGCCGCGACCATCAGCGCCATTGCCAGCCAGAACCAGAGAAAAATTTTGAGAAAGAGACTTTGCATAATTGAGGGTTCGGGAGTTCGGGGGTTTAGGAAAAGCACAAAAAGGACATAAGGGACAAAAAGGACCAAAAGGATCAAACTTCGAAGACCCGGAAACCGGAAGCGCGGAACTCTGACAGGATGACCAACTGACAAAGTGAATGGTGATTTCTTTCATCCCTCATCCCTCATCCCTCATCCCTCATCCCTTCCGAAGACCCGGAACCCGGATTCACGGCTCATCACTCTCAAAGGTGTAGATATATCCCACGCCCCGAATAGATTTAATCCGCTCTTGTCCGCCAGATCGTGCTCCGAGCTTTTTGCGCAGGTTGCTGATATGCATATCAATACTTCGGTCAAACGGATGGAATGACCGGCCTAACGCGGTTTCGCATAAATGTTCACGTGAGACGATATTGCCAGCCGCTCTAAGCAATGTATCGAGCAAATCAAATTCAACCGTGGTCAGTTCGATCAGTTTTCCACCGCGTCGGACAGTCCGTGACCGGGGGTCAAGCTCGACGTCATTGACCTGGATTTTTTCCGTCGGTAACACCAGACCAGTCGGAGTCGGTTCTGGGCGGGTACGTCGCAAAATAGCCCGCATCCGAGCCAGTAATTCGCGTGGATTAAATGGTTTGGACAGATAGTCATCCGCACCGATTTCGAGGCCGACAATTCGATCCACGTCTTCCCCACGGGCGGTCAGCATCAAGACAGGTACTTTTGAGCGTGCCCGAATCTGGCGAAGGACGTCAAAACCGTTCAATTCAGGCAACATCACATCCAGGACAACCAGTGAATAGGTTCCCGCCAACGCTCGCTCAACACCCAGGCGGCCCGTGTGGACTTTTTCAATCAAAAACCCTTCAGGCTCAAGGTATTCTTCCATGAGCTGGCATAGTTCAATGTCATCGTCAATGAGTAGAATTGAGTCCATAGGTTTGCAGGGCTGAGGGCTAAGGGTTGAGGGCTGAGGGTTGAGGGCTAAGGGAAATACAATTTTTTCAGTAATTTAGCTTTCTCCATAATACGATATGATCATTCCGAGATGGTAAAAAAGGTTGGGATGAGAGGAAACTGACCCTTTACCCTTTACCCTTAGCCCAATACCCTTAGCCTTCAGCCTTTTACCTTCAACCCTCAGCCCAAAATGGTATAAGTACCAGCAACAAGCACCTCTTATTTTGCTGGCTTTGATTGTTTTAAAGATAGAATTAACCTGGTTAATCTTTTTCCTGTTTCTTGAGTTTGTTCCCACCCTTCTAAAGCTTGTTCTCGTGACACCAGGCCAACCTTAACAAGTATCGTAAGAAGGGTTTCGGTTTCCTTCAATGACCCATTTGCAATTGAAAGAAACTGCAGGTATTCCCCACGGGTTGATCGCCCATATCCTTCTGCAATATTGGCTGCAACCGAAACGGCTGAGCGTTGAATTTGACTGACCAATCCAAATTTTTCTTCTGGGGGCAGAAATTTGGTTAATTTGTAGATAGCAATAACCAGTTCAATAGATTTGTTCCAAACTTCAAGTTTGCGGTATGACATGGAGTGAATCTCCTCAAAAAATTAAATTTAGTTTGGAATGAAACAATGCAAATTTAAGGCCATCCTCAATTAAAAGATGATAAGACCTAGCCCCTAGCCCCTAGCCCCTAG
>DAOQNB010000637.1:0-4298 GCA_035335845.1 Acidobacteriota bacterium
GTACCCAGTGGCGCTTCCGGAAACATCCCCATCTCTGCCATTCGATGTGCTGACCTGCTGCAACCATCCGGCAAGGTCAGATTTATATGCCAAATTGGATTGTTGAACTGGTAACGTTTCATTCCAATTTTCCGCCGTCCATGTCTGAACGACCTTCCGGCCTGGGTGAAATATCCCTTCTTGTGCCCATACCTCCGCCGAAGCTTGCTTTTGGTCCACGCCTAAAATAACAGCCAGGTTCTCGGCATATTCGTCAGCTTCGAGTTGAGTTCTGATTTCAGGACGTGACTCCTTATATTCGATAACGCCATCACCACCAAAATCTGCCGCATATGCCGACTGGCTGGTTGTGTTGTTCCAAATCCCTCGCGCCCGCTGGATTCGGCAGCTCAAAATAACTTCGGTGCTGGCAGCCGGCGCGGTTGCAAAAACCACATCGTAATTTCCACGATCATTGAAGGCATCGAATGACGCCTGCTCGGGATCGCCTTCCTTACAAATGGTCTTCGATGTGCCATCAACCGTCACATCAAATATCTCATCAGTTGTCCGAGGATACCCAAACCGCTTCCGAATCCCATCTCCCGCATAGGAAACTTCAATTTCTTCTTCGTCAGAATCACTGTCACTGCGTTTTGGTACCCCACCCTCAATCACAATTCGATTGAAAGGCCGTTCGTTTGATTTTTGTGGGTTGAAGTTTCGCCATCCAGAAGTGATCCCATAACTCCAGGCTATTGGAGCTGCTGGCGGATCATCCCGATCTATCAATTGAACCCCGTCCGGCGCCAGATACAGCATGTATCGGCCTCGCACTCCCAAGGTTTGAAGCGCGGATTTGAGCGGCCCTTTAAAAGCAAACCCTCGCACCTCCCGAGTCTCTCCAATGATGGTGCCCGGAACCCCCGTGTCAAAAAGCAACTCGTCAAGAATATTTGCCACGGAAGTTAGCCCCCGAAACTCCACATTGATATCCCGGTCCAGCAAGAATTGTTGTCCAATAGCTGTATAGGATCGGTCTCCAATATGGGTGTTCGCCGACTGCCGACCGTCATCAATCAGTAGTCCTTCAAAATCAATTCCAGCCAAATTGAGTGTGACTTTTTTTTGCAGTGGTGGGTATCCTTGACCCGGGACCAACCCAAACTGAAGCTGTGACCCGCCAAGTCCGGCCTGAAGCGAGATTTGAAGCGTGCCCTCGCTCACCAGATAATCATCCCCATCAATTCGAATTGTGATTGCCATGGTTTAGGCTCCATTGATCCCGATTCGTTTGGCAGCCTTTCGCAGTTTCTCAACAATTTCCTCAAAGGAATTCCCGCTGATGACAAACTGGTTTTGCTGAGTGCTGGTAACTGGCTGGTTCTGCCGGTTGAGTGCATCGTCAACCAGGTACTGGTTAAACTCTTGCGGGCCTTGCTCCGGCACAAACGAGGATCCCTGGCGTGGAACAGGGCGATCCGGCGTCGGAAGTGTTCCCCCGCTACCGCCCAACTGTGATGGGTCGGTGATTTGCACCGCGCCCTGGTCTTCGGGATCAATCCCCGCATTCGACTTTAAGTAATACCCAGCCCAGAATTTCAGTTCGTCGGCTTCTTTTTGATCCAACCATCCCTTGGTCGCCGCTTCCGAGATTTCCCGGATCATTCCCTGATAGGCCGTGTTGTCACGGAGGTCTTGAGTCCTGATCTTGATTCTGGTGTAGGCAAGGTTCTGGTTCTTGGCGCCCGGAACCACTCCTTCCGGGAGCTGGGGTGTTGTCCCCTCTGTATCGCCATCCGTCCCACCATCTTGATCCGTGCCTTGATCCGAAGCATTTCCAATCTCCCCAGGATCAACCACTGGCGTGTCACCGATTTCACCGGTTCCCAACCCCCCAAGTCGTTCTGATTGAGCGTCCGCTACCTGTTTTTTGTGGATATTGTCCACAATCGTTTTAGCTGTTTGATAAACCGCCTCACTGATGGTTCCTTGATTCAAGTGTTGTTGGAGACCATGGACGGCCCTTTCGTACTCTATCACGCCTTCCCTGAAATCTTTGACGATCAGGTACGCCTGGGTTTCCTCGAACTTTTGCACCGTGGTCGTAAAATCGCTTTGGCTTTGGGTTTGTCCAAATCCTCTGGCTTGGGCAATCCCACCCCGCGCTCCCAAAATTCGAGTCAGGTCATTTTGGTCAATGTTCCCGGTTTGTTCGAATTCAGCACGGGCAGCGGCCAAAAATTCATCTTGTGCTTCCCTTAAGTCGCGAGTGAAGGCATTCCATACGCTCCCTCGATTTCGGTACTTCGAGCTGGTGTAAATCCGATACCCTTCATTGATCGCCTCATCGAATCCGATCTCGCCCTTTTTATAGGCTTCGAGAAGGGCATTAAGGGCGTTTTCGAGCGGATCTCTGTTTTTTCCACGCTGCCGGTTTGGGTCGTTAGGCCGATCATCTTCGGTTGATCCGGCAGGAGTCGCTCCGCCTGTCGTGTTGCCGCCACCTCCAACTGATGCGCCGCCGCCGCCGCCACCGCTTCCACCACCAGATCCACTGATCAGGCCGTTGCCTCCGTTGCCTCCGCCAACCGTTGCCCCGCCGCCACCACCACCGCCGCCGCCAGTCGTAACGACACCGCCCAGGCTGCCCGCAGCCTGCCCAATGGCCTCGATCCCGGCTAGAATCTCCTCAACCGAAACGCCAAACTTTTGGGCAAATGCGGCAGTCTGGCTGGCCATATCATCCAGAAACTTCTGATAGGCATGTGCTTCGCGGTTGATCGCTTTTTCCAGCTCTGCATGGCGCTCGTCATAATCTTTCTGAAGTTCAGTTAACGCCCGATCCCGTGCGGCTTCTTCATCGGAAATCTGCTGATTCAGCGCGGCCAGCTCTTCCTGATTCGCCGTTTCGCGTTGGGTTTTTTCGAGTTCGACCCGTGCGGCCAAATCAGCCAGTTTGTTCTGGGTAGCCTGTTCGAGCAGGGCCCGTTCTCGCGCATAGCTGGCTTCAGCTTGAGCAATCAATGCGGTCTGGCCACGGTCTTCGAGTGACCGGACCAGTTTGATATGGTTTTGCCGCTCCTCGAATTGCTTGCGAACACCTTCAAGCAAGATGGCCAACTCATCCGCACTTTTTGCTTTAGCCCTGGCTTCCGCTTCCGCTGCTGCCTGGTCGGCTACCAGTTGCTCATCTTCGGCCAGCCGCCCAAATTGTTTCTTCGATTCCTCACTCGCCGTTGCATCGGCTTTCGTTTTCTCCACAGCCAATCGAGCCAATTCTTTCTGAATATCAGATTGTTCGGACAAATTTCCATCTTCTTTAGCCTTCTTCAGCCGCTTATTCAGTTCAGATATCTTCTTTTGATATTCAGCCTCTCGATCTGATTCGGCTTTTGCCAGTTCGGCTTCGAGGTCAGAACGTCGAGATAGATTGGATTGGAGCTGGTTTTCAATGTCCTGGTTTGACTGATTGGCGGTGTCTCGACGGGCATTGGCCAGATCCCGTTGAATTTGCAGTATCCGGTCCGCTTCTTCTCTCTCCTGCCGGATGCGGGCATCCGACGACTGCTTCCGCAGATCAGCAACCCGCTCGTCAGATTCGCGAATGATATCGGTTCGCTTTTCATTGGTATCTGATTCCAAGTCAAGGAGTTGCCGGTTGAGATCCCGCATTTCACGGATGTGGTCACGCTCGCGGTCCTGGCGCTCGCTATTCAATTGCTCAGCTTCCGAGCGGGCCTGCTCAAGCACCCGGTCTGATTCAGCTTTGCGTTCAGCTTCGCGTTTGGCCCAATCCTCGCGCGCAAACTCATCTCTTTTCTTGTAGGCTTCCATTAACGCCCGCTCGGCTTCAGTCGCCGCCCAGTCGAAAAGCACAGAGTAACTTGCAATCAACGTTGATGCGGTTGATCTGTATCCCACAACCAACCGTTTCAGGTCCTCAATCCCCTTATTCACGGTTTCACGGGATAATGCCTGGGCCTGGCTGCCCAGGGAATTGACATAGGAAATGAACGCGGCTATCCCTGCCTCATGCGCCTGTTTCGCCCGTGCGGCGGCATCTTCGGCGGCTTTCCCTACATTCCCCGCCGCCCCCGCCGCGTTGCCGGCGGCAGCCGCCTCACGATTGTAGGCAGCTTCCAAAATCCCAGCCGCCCGCTGGGCAAAATTGACCCGTTCCAGCTTCAGTTTGTTGAGCTGGTCTTCCAACTGGATCAACTCCGCTGTTGCCCCATTCAGTTCTCGTTTTTCAGAAATTTCAGTTTCAAGCCGGCGAATTGACGCATCCAGCAACGCCTGCTCCATTTGAATCTGCT
>DAOQNB010000638.1:0-4290 GCA_035335845.1 Acidobacteriota bacterium
CATTCTTCATTCTTCATTCTTCATTCTTCATTCTTCATTCTTCATTCTTCATTCCTATGTCTGTTGCAGACCTCTTTATTGAATCAACCATCAATCGGTTTCAGAATGAATATCTTCCACGGTTAAAACGGGCCCTGGAAGTCCTTCCACCCGAAGATCTATGGTGGCGACCACATCCCAACACAACCAGTGTCGGAAATTTACTGTGTCACCTGGAAGGGAACGTCCGGCAATGGATTTTGTCGGGAATTGGTGGGCAGGAAGATTTTCGCAATCGGGCACTTGAGTTTTCACGACTTGAAGGTGGCACGGCTGAAGAACTGGTGCTAGCTCTTGAAACCACCGTCAATGCTGCCTGTGACGTGATCAAAAATCTGGATGAGACAGGTTTGATGGCGACATATGCGATTCAGGGACGTTCACCCTCGGGCGTCGAAGCCATTTACCATGTCCTGGAACATTTTGGCTGGCATCTTGGACAAATTGTCTGGGCGGCCAAGTTTCGAGCTGGCGAGCAGCATCAACTGGCGTTTTACAAAAATACCGAACTGAATACCAGTCGAAATGGGTGAAAATCCGTCGGGCTGAAGAAAGCGGGTTGAAGACATCGGGCTTGGGGCTGAAGACTCGCAAGCTCGGGACGGAAGATAATGGGTTTCATACCCTGAGCCCGAAATCTTCAGCCCAACTTCTTCAACCCGACTTTTTCAGCCCCAAGCCCGAGGATTTTTCAGCCCCAAAATCAAAGCCCCACCTGAAACTTCTCATCAGGTGGGGCTTTTTCATTTTCTGACATCAAGCGAGTGGGAGCAACCTGTGACTCCAATTTGCAACAGGGCCCTTGGATGAGGAAATAGTCAAATCATTCAATTACATAAGTTGAGTGAACGACTGACTACGGACGACTGACTGCAAACCGGCATTATTCGAGTGCTTTGCTTCGGGTGGGGCCGAGGGATTTTTCAGATGAAGCGGTATCAGGGGAGCCATAGGTGGCCGGGCCGTCAGCTTGAAGTCCCATCTGCCGTTTGTAGGCTGACAGGGTTTCCTGGGCCTGAATATTATAGGCTTCGCGTTCAATTTCAGCCATTTGGGCATCAACTCCGGTTCCAGAGAGTTCCATTTTGGCATCGGCAGCGGCTGAACGACGTTGAATCTTATCGCGCATTTCGTCAAAAGTGCCGGCGGTGTCGCCTACCGAGAAACTGGCCATGGTGTCGGCGAGTTGTTCCTGCATTCGGGCGCGTTTGCTTTCGCTGATGAGTTGCATTGCTTCGGCCTGCTTTTTCTTCATCTCAAGCAGGTAATTGTCGCGGAACTTAATCGCCTGTTGTGAAGCTTTGCGCGCCGTCGCCAGTTGTTCTTTCACGCGAACCAGAGAATTTTGTTTGTCCTGCATTGACGCGATATAGGTGGTGGCGATGTCGTCACGCCCCATTTTGATCGCGGCTTTGATTTTGGCATCCAGTTCGGTGACTTCGCGCTCAAGGTTGCTGTTTTCACGCTCCAGCATTTTTTCAGTGGCCATTACCTGCGCGACGCTTTCATTCATCTGTGGAATTTTGTCACGCATGTCGCGGATGACTTGATTGAGAATCAATTCCGGATCTTCAGCGCTATCAATAATGCCACCAAAAACAGAGCGAAACAGCCGTTTGAGCCTTTCCCACATAATTGAGTTCCTCCCACTCGCAAGTCTGTCAGATTGAAGTTGTTGTAACGATCTGAACGATCTGCGGCGCAGTGTATCACAGTTCAATCCTGGATTGAAAAACGGAAATTGCGCCAGATGAAATTGTCTTGGGCGATGAAGCAGAAAGAAACTGCCCAGCCAGGTTCTCACCAAGATGATGTGAGCGCGGTCCACTACGCTCACATCTGATGGAAAGGTTCAAAAAACTGGATAAGCGTGGTTGGTCGGGTGTGGGGTTAGCTTTCGCTTGGACGAAGTGTCCAGGGGAGTGACGGGCCTCCATTGACCTGAGCCGCAACTTCAAGCATTTGACTGACACCATATACCACCGAGAGCATCGGGTCTGGGGCCAGTTGAACTGGCAACCGGGTTTCACGTGCAATGAGGTCAGAGAGCCCAATCAACTTGGCGCCCCCACCGGTGAGCACAATGCCTTGTTCAGTCAAATCGGCGGCAACCTCGGGTGGCACCTTATCAAGTGCTTTGCGAACGGCGCTCACAATCTGGTTGACCACCGGGGCAATTGCACTCCGGATTTCGCTATCGGTTAATTTTACCGTCCGGGGCAGACCATCAGTGATGCTTCGACCGCACACTTCCATCGTGCGTGGGGCTGACAGCGGCATGGCCGAACCAATTTTGATTTTGACCTGCTCAGCAGTTGGCTCACCAATCAACAACAGATGCTGGTGACGAACGTGCTGCATAATGGCGGTGTCAATCTGAGACCCACCCATCCGCAAGGTCTGTGCCAGGACAATGTCCGAGAGGCTAATCACGGCAATGTCAGTCACTCCACCGCCAGTGTCAACCACCATCCGGCCCATTGGTTCTGCCACGGCCAGTCCAGCTCCGATGGCTGCCGCCAGCGGTTCTGAGACCAGTTGCACGCTGGAACATCCAGCTCGCATCGCGGCATGAACAATCGCCCGGCTTTCAACCGGGGTAGCGTCACTGGTGACCCCAATCAGGGCGCGAACACCACTGATGCCAGTATTGTTTTTTCGAACTTTGCGGAGGAAATCAGTCAACATCAACTCAGTCGCCGTTAAATTGGCCACCACGCCATCTTTGAGCGGTTGAATCGTCCGTAGCAAATGCGGTGTCCGGGCCAGCATGGCCCGGGCTGATTTGCCGGTCGCTTCAACTTTTCCAGTTACTTCGTGAAGGGTGATAACGGAAGGCTCGTTGAGTACTAATCCCTGGCCACGTGCAAAAATCAGAGTATTGGCGGTTCCCAAATCAATCGCGAGATCCAGACCAAACCACGGGAAAAACTTTTGAAACATAGCTGAATTATGAGGACGAAGAGATCGAGATGCGCTCCACTGTGCTTCAGTCAATCCTAACAGGTACTCAAGACGTCAAGCGGTTGCGTCACCTTGTATCTGAAGCAGTAAACGTGTGAGCTTGGTATAAGATAAAGGGCGAATGTAGCAGAAAAATTTCATTGCTGGAAGCCTCTTTCCGGATCCAAGAAGCTGAGGTGTGCGGTTCGAGCCTGTTTCTTAACCCAGGATCTCTTTATTTTTCAACTGCATGGGTTCAGGAATTGAAAGTAAAAAATAGATGGCCAAAGCCGCCGAATCAGGTCGAGAAAGCCATACTTTTGACGCACAGTGTTACAAAACTGTGATTTTGTGAGGCAAAGATGCCAGTCGGTCTTCTCTTTTTTTGGGTCTTTGAAGTAGGATGTGCCCGCTTTTCCAGTGTACTGTTCTAATACACATCATCTTCAAAATTTTTGCACTTGTTTTCAAGGAGTCCCTATGTCTGGAGAACTTGTTTCATACCGCACTCAGAACGGCGTCGCGATTCTGGAAATGAATGATCCGCCGGCCAATACTTACACTTATGAAATGAACCGCGAACTTGACGAAGCCATTCTCCGAGCCCGGTTCGATGATGACGTTCACGTCATTGTGCTGCGCGGAGCTGGTGAGAAGTTTTTCTCAGCCGGTGCCAACATCAAAATGCTGTCTGAAGTGACACCACAGTTTAAATACTACTTTTGTCTGCATGCCAATGAAACTCTCAACCGGTTAGAGCAGACCCCCAAGCTGGTGATTGCCGCACTCAACGGCCACACCGTTGGCGGTGGGTTGGAAATCGCCATGGCGGCTGATTTGCGCATTGCCAAACGCGGTGGTGGCAAAGTTGGTCTTCCGGAAGTCACCCTCGGGGTATTGCCCGGAACCGGCGGCACCCAGCGGCTGGCACGCTTGATTGGCAAGTCACGGTCAATTGAATTGATGATTACCGGTCGCCTGCTCGAATTTGAAGAAGCCAAGGAAATTGGTCTGGTCAATGAGATTTTCGATGCTGAAAACTTCTTTGATAAAGTCCTCGAATATGCCGGTCAGTTTGTGCCACCCAACAAAGCCAGCAAAGCCGTCGGGCGCATTAAACGGTCAGTGCAATCCGGAGCCGAAGTTCCATTTGAATCCGGGTTGACCCTGGAACGCGAACTGCAGCAGCAGCTTTTCCAAAGCGAAGACGCCAAAGAAGGGCTCAATGCTTATGTGAACAAGCGCACACCAAAATTCAGTGGCAAATAAGTGTTAGGGCTGAAGGACTCGCAAGCTCGGGGCTGAAGA
>DAOQNB010000639.1:0-4290 GCA_035335845.1 Acidobacteriota bacterium
CCACGAACATCCATTATTGGTTGAGCGCAGGATGGTGGCATTGTGGACGGCGAGCAGCGTACCCGGTGTTCGAAGTGCTGTCAGGCCGTAGGTATATCCAATTCCACGCAGATTTTCGGAGGTCGGAAGGAGCGAAGCGCCATTATCCATGGTCATAGTGATGGCACCCGTACCTTGAACGACTCCGCAGGGGGGACGCAGACTGGGAAGTTCCTGCCCTGAGACCGTACTGTCAAACGGTATGGCCAGCCCTGATTTCACACTCAAGGAAATCAGAAAAACTGCCAGTACAACAAACAATTTTACTTTCATTTTTTTTAACTCCAACAAAACAAAAAAGTGTGACGGGTTGGACTGAAGGATTTGAAAAAAACCTGTATTCCCAACCCAATTCCTCATCAAACAGAAGAAAGCTGTTTGAATCTGGACAGAAATGGAACGACCAGAAAATGTTGCAGGCCTGAGCGATTGGTGAGGTGCGGGGGCCAGAGAGGCTGATCTCACCCATATCACAGGTTTGCAATGGACGTTCCTTGAAACAAACACCTCTCTTCCCAGAGAATCCAGGTGAGAGGTGAAGGTGGAATGCTGGTACGAAATTGTCAGGGTGAGGTTCTCTGGGTTGGAGAGTCGAGTTTTCAGCGAGCAAAAAAGAAAGCCCAGGATTTCTCCTGAGCTTTTCCTGGCTGGCTATCGGTTTTCTGAACGATTGATTCTGGTACAGCGCTGATGGTGCCATCAGGAACGCACCCGCCGGAGTTGTACCAGGTTTGGCCCTGGATCGTGCGGATGCCCGGTTCCGGTTTGTCCAAAGCTTAAAACATCCATCGGACAACTCACCACGCAGGCTGAGCAGCGGACACATTCGACGTCATCCATTGGACGGCCCTGGCTGGCATAGCCCATGACATCAATTCCCATATGGCAAACTTTGGTGCAAATGTTGCAGCTAATGCATTTCTTCTTGTCAGAAAAAATTCGGTAGCGCGAGAATTTGGTGTAAATGTGCATCAATGCAGCCAGCGGGCAGCCATAGCGACACCAGATGCGGCCTGAATAAAAGAAGTAAACCGCCAGTGGAATTGCCCCTGCAAACGCCACGTCCACCACAAGTGAATACAGGTTCTTGAGTCCAAGGCTGAGCTTGGCGAGCGTCAGGCTGCCGAGTCTGGCCGTACGGAAGACCGAACCTTCCGGTGTCCAGTGGCCAAGCGCCCACAAAATGGTGATCAGCACAATCGCAGCCAGAATTACCTGTCCGAGATTTTCCCAGCGTTTCGCTTTCTCACCGTGTGGCGCCAGCATCCGATAGTCATCGCCCAGGGTTTCGGCCAGCGCTCCGCAGGAACAAATCCAGCCGCAATACGCCCCTTTTCCAAAGTAATAAATCAGCGCCGGGATGATGACAAACGTCTGCAAAATACTCATTCCAAGCCAGAACGCGCTCGGCTCACCCGTCAGAACATTATGAATGTAGAGCGGATAGGCCAGGACCAGCCCATAGATGTTTGAATACGACTGGTTGGGGAAAACATAGGTTTCCATCCAGTTTGGCAGGTGAAGAAAGCCGCCTTTGACGCCAAATTCCAGTCCGTAGGGAAGCCCAAAGAGCATCACCACCTGAAAGAAGATGAGTGAAATGGTTTGTCTGGTGATGTAGTCATTTTTCCTGGTGACAATCCGGCGGATACCAAACACCAGAATCGCCAGGCTATAGAGCGCGCTGTACCAGAAATATTGATCGAGTCCAAGCAACTTATACGGCGCTGGTTTGCCATCTGGCCCAACATGGTCACAGACCAGAAATAACGACAATAGTGTGATGCCCGTGGTTACAACTGCCGTGAGCAGGGGAGGTACAAGGCTTTGAAAATTGGTGAGTTTATGGCGGTTTGTCGTCCAGTAAACATACAAAACCGTCGCCATCATGGCGATGACGGTCAGACCCGGAATCACCAGCACTCCGATTTTGGCACCGAGCGAAGCCGCTGGTGTGAGTTTCCCGGCGACACTCTTGCCAAAATAGACCATTGAAAAGACAAACACCGAAAGGCCAAAGAGCGCGAAGCGAGCCGCCGTCCAGGTGTTTTCAATCGTGATGCCGAGTCGTTCGAGGAACTCATAGGGCAGTTCCTTGCCAATCATGGTGAACACCACGTCGTTGGGAAGGCGTCGGGTTTCTTTGCCAATTTGAAGCACCACTGAGGTTTCAGTGATTTCCTTGACTGTCGAGTGATAGAGTACCGTGACTTTCCCAGCCTGAAAAAGTGTTTCCAGTTGCCGGGCATTGCCTTCTTTAATGCGCGAAAAATCCCCTTTGCGGTAAGAAATCGTGACGTTGTTTCCGGTTTCAGCCAGGGCAATCGCGGTTTCAATGGCGGAATCACCACCGCCAACGACCAGGATATTTTGATCACGGTAATCAAGCGGACTAAACAACCGGTCAGAAACTTTCGGCAGTTTTTCACCTGGAACATTGAGCGTGCGTGATTTCCCAGCCTTTCCGGTTGCCAGCACGATAAATCTGGCTTTCACGGCGGGTTTGTCCTCGACGGTGACTTCAAAAACACCATCCTGGTTTTTGCGAACATCGCGCACATTCATCCCTTCCAGAATGCTGAGTTGCTCGCGGTCAAGGAGTTGGAACCAGGTGGCCAGGGTTTCTTCTTTCGTTGATTCGACCACGGGAAGTTCACTGGGATTGGCAATCTGCATGGGTTCGGCAAAGATGGGCTTGCCTTTGGGGAAATTCACAATTGTATTGGCAATCCGAACGCCTTCGAGCACCACATATCGCAGCCCCTGGCGTTTGGCGTGGAGGGCGGCAGCCAATCCCGCCGCGCCAGCCCCAAGAATGGCCACGTCATACACTGAATCATCGGTTGGGGCTGGTGATTGCGCCAGTCGCGTGGCAATGTGCCCGATGACTTCAAAGCCTTGTTTGGCGGCAAATTTCAGGAGCGGCAGACCGGATAGATCGCCCACAATATAGAGTCCATCAACTTGTGATTGATACTTTTCTCGGATGACCGGATAGCGGACGACCTCGCCAGTCGGTGCTCCGTGCTGTAACCAGTTGAAATAACTTGAAATCAGATTGGTCATAATACTCAGGGTTCAGGGTTCAGGGTTCAGGGGAAATATAATTTTTTCAACTATTTAGATACTCGCTCAGGTGAGATAATGAGGTGAAAAATGATGTAGATAGCGTTTTCTTTGACTACTCGCTACTTGCTACTCGCTATTTCGCTATGATTGGGTGTGCAGGGTTTAATCCCAGGGAAGCTGGAAAATATTCTGACTGATTGAATCTTTTGGATTGGATTTCTTCGGAATAGAAAAACTCAGCCGTGGATTTCACCCGGCACTCAACTCCTCCAAATCTCATTACCACATTCAATCAACGATCTGAACAATCTGGGTTTAGTCTATCAATAAGGCCCAATGAGGATCATTTCTTGGAATAGGAAAAGAGAGCGCACAGAAAAGAAGCTATCTTTTCCTGAACCCTGAACCCTGAACCCTGAACCCTGAATCCTGAACCCTAATAATTATGAGAGCCAAGTTATGACCTGGTATCGCTTCATTTTCATCAGCTTATTTTTTGTCATTTGTGTAGCCACTATTGGCTGCGATCAAACCAAACCAGCACCAAATCTTCCACCTGTCTCGGCTCCGCCACCAGCCGGGAAAGCCGAAACCTTCTCACAGGCTGAATTTGACACGCTCCTCAAAAAATATGTCGTCGGTGGTCGTGTAAAATACAGCGAATGGGTCGCCAATGCGGCTGACAAAGCTGCTCTGGCCGAGTATGTCAAACGGCTGGCGACAGCCCATCCTGAATACCTTCCTGAAAATGACCAGAAAGCCTTCTGGATCAATGCCTATAATGCCATCACGCTCAATTCAGTACTTGAGAAATATCCATTGAAAAGCGTGAATTTCGACGCCTTGAAAGACCCCAAAGCCAAAAACTTCTGGCAAACTCCCTATCCGGTTGCTAATACTGAGCTTTCGCTTGATCAAATCGAAAATAAAGTGCTCAGACCGCGCTACAAAGATCCTCGCATCCATTTTGCGATCAATTGTGCTTCGGTTGGTTGCCCAAACTTGCAACCACGGGCCTTTGAAGGCAAAGACCTGAATGAATTTCTGGATACGGTCACGCGTGAATTTCTGGCCGATGCGACCAAAGGTGCCAACTGGGATGCGGCCTCCGGGAGCCTTTCCGTCTCTTCGATTTTTGACTGGTATCAGGACGATTTTGGAAATGTCCCGTCTTTTGTCGCA
>DAOQNB010000640.1:0-4288 GCA_035335845.1 Acidobacteriota bacterium
CGGCAGTGCTTTTCGGGGTAACAAGGTGAAGTTTTCTCACCCTTCTTTGAATGGATGACTTGTTATTTCGCTCCTTCGCTTATTCAGCGTGGAAGTACAAAGTGGAAGGTGCTGCCCTGACCCGGACCAGCCGATTCGGCCCAGATTCGGCCCTGGTGGGCTTCGATATAGGCTTTGGCGATTGAAAGCCCCAGCCCCGTTCCGCGAGCTGAAAATTCATACTGACCTGACGTATGTGAGGTGGCATCCCGGCTGGTATAAAAGCGGTCAAAAATCCGTTCGATCTCGCTTTGTTCAATTCCAATGCCGGTGTCTTTGATACTGAACTGGACTTCGGTGTCTGTGGCCGTGACTTGAATCTGGATCATATTACCGTCATAGGTAAACTTGATCGCATTTTGGATTACGTTGAGGAGCACGATTTTGAGTTTTTCCCGGTCTGCCTTGACTTCACACCTGATATCTCCGGTCAGGTGAATGGTTTGGTGACGTTTTTCAACAAAGGAAGCCAGGTCTTCGATAGAATCCTGAGTCAGTTGAGCCAGATCAACCAGTTCCAGTTTGAGTTCCAAAATGCCTTCATTGACCTTCAACATTTGGAGAATATCATCAAAACTGGAAGTCAAGCGCGAGACCATTCGCTGGCACGACGCCAGCGAACGCTTTTGAGCCGTTGTCAGCGGTCCCAGTGTGCCTTCAGCCAGGGCTTCGTTATAGCCTTTGAGCACAGTGAGCGGTGTCCGCATCTCGTGGGACGTTACCATCATAAAATTGTTTTTCATCTGGTTGAGTTCCTGGAGCCGCCGGGTGACTTCCAGCTCATTTTGATAGAGCCGTTCCAGTTCGAGCACTGATTTGGTGATGGTCTCGTTTTTCTCTTCCAGTTCGAGGTTTTTGGTTTCAAGTTCGCCGTGGAGCGCCGCATTTTCAATTGCCACGGCTGCCTGATGGGCCAGGGATTCCAGGATTTCAACATCGGTTTCAGAAAAGAGTGGGCGACCTTCACGGTGGCGAACCAGTAAGACGCCCCCGATTCGCCCCGAACGCATCACAATTGGGACCCCAATCAATCCACGAACTTCATAGCGCTTCACCAGTTCCGGATAGGCGATTTGATCTGAAGTCTGGGCATCGTGGATAATGGCCGGCTTTCCCTCACGCACAATCTGGCCTGTGACCCCTTCCCCAAGTGGAAGCGAAACCGGCTGACTATCCCACCTGCCCTGTGTCCAGACTCGATTAAAAACCACCTGGGTATCTTTAACTAAACCAATTCCGCAGGGGTCACCGCCCACCAGCCGGGCACCTTCAGTGGCAAGTTGTTGCAGGACGTGATCAATTTCCAGTTCGGAATTGATGGTGCGTGTGCTTTGCAGCAGCCGACGAAGGTAGGTAATGCGTTCTTCCTGACGGCGTTTGACCACTCGAATTCGCCAGGCATAGCCCGCATAAATACCCCCGCCCAGCAGCCCGACATAGGTCAGGATCGCCCACCACGTACGCCATGGCGCGGGTTTGATTCGAAACGACAGATACAACGGTGCTGTGACATTCCCGGCATAGTCACGGGCCATGACCCGAAAAGTATATTGCCCAGCCGGGAGGTTGGTATATTCCCGGGTGGCCTTCATGGTCCAGGGCGTGGGTGACTTGTCAAAGCCAACAAGCTGAGTTTGATAGTGGGTGTCTGATTCGCGAAAATAGCTGAGCAGGGCAAACTCAAACAGCAGATTATTTTCGTGGTAACTGAATTCAGGCTGCCCGTCATTGGTCACTGGCGAGGTGCGTTGGGCATTGACGATATGGGCCGGCGCCAATTCACGATTGATCAGAAGTTGTTCCAGGTAGAGTGATTTCGGAGTCCGGTCAGAGATTTCGGTGACCGGGTTAAACACCGCCGCTCCGCGAACTGTCCCGACCCAAACCTGTCCGGCTGTGTCTACATAGGATGCACCGCTATTGCATTCATTTCCAGGGAGTCCATCTTCACTGGTAAAGGTATAGGTATCAAACAGCGACGGGTTTTCTGGTGTCGGCTGGCGAGGTGTCAAACGGCAAATACCTTTATTTGTAAAAAGGTAAATACGTTTTTGAATATCTGTCTGTATCTGATACACCACGTTATTGGGGAGTGCGGGAAGGCTTGTATCCGACAGCGTCAACCACGAGTACCCAGGCCAGTCGAGGCAGGTTCGAACCACGCCCCCGCCATCGGTTCCAACCCACAGCCAGCGGCTGCCATCAGGTGCCGGAGCCACCAGTGTGCAATAGACATTGTTATTGGGCAGACCGCGCTCAGTGTCAATGACTTCAAAGTGTTGATTGGCAAAACGAACCAATCCTCCGCCAGCGGTCCCAATCCACATTTCGGGCGCTCCATTGGGGAGTATGGTTTGATAAAGCGAACGAACAATATTGATTGTGGCCGAAGTTTGAAACGGCACTGGCACCCATGTGTTGTTCTCGAATCGAGCTAATCCACCAGCCGTCCCAGCCCATAAGATTCGATTGCCTTCTGGAGATACTGTTTCAAGCAGGCAATAGACGGTTAAGTGTGGCAACCCTGACTCCAGTCCCATGGCTCTCCACCGACCATTTTGGAAACAGGCAATCCCACCACCACCAGTCCCGGCCCAAAGCCGGGTATGTTGCTGGGTGTCTTTCGTTTCAAGCAGGCATAAAACCACATTATGCGGCAGGCCATTTTGGGTGTTGAACACCTCCCACTTTCCGTGATCGAAGTGGGCCAGCCCTCCACCGGATGTTCCAACCCATAATGCCTCTGGCTGGCCGGGTTTTTTACCTGACACCAGCACTGAAAACACATTGTTGTCAGGTAAACCAGATCGGTCATCGAGGACCTGCCATTGATTATTGGTAACTCGACACAGTCCTCCGCCATCGGTTCCAATCCACAAGGTGTGGATGCCTTCGGGTGATACGGTTTCGAGAAAACACACCACCACGTTGCTCGGGAACCCAGAGCGGGTATCAAAAACCTGCCAGGCGCCATCTTTGAAGCAGCCGATGCCGCCGCCAGAGGTGCCTATCCAGAGGACCGGCTTTCCATCTGCTGATACTGTTTCTAACAACGTCCGAATTGTATTTGAAGGAAGGCCGTCTCGGGTTGTGAAGACGTTCCATTGATTATCTTGAAATCGAGCCAGTCCACCGCTGGTGGCTACCCAAAGGGCTTGTTTCCCTGTTGAATCAGTGGTTTCGACAATTTTGGAAACCGTGTTATGGGGTAACCCAGATGTGTCAGTGACCGTTTTCCAGGCTCCATTGGCTTCCAGCCAGGCCAGTCCGCCGTTGGTTCCAACGCAAATGGTTTTTTGCCCCGTGCTCAGGGTGATTTCAGCAAGCGTTAAAATCGTGTTGTGCGGTAATCCGGTTGATTTTGAATGGAGCGTCGGCTGACCGTTTTCAAAAGATACCAGGCCATCGCGTGTTCCGACCCAGATGATGGATTTGCCATTCTGACTGGTTTCGAGCAAACACCGAACCTGGGAATTGGGCAACCCGGTTGCGGTATCAATTGTTTTCCAAAAGCCATTGGAGAGTTGAGATAGCCCTCCGGCATTGGTGCCAAACCACAAACTCCCATCTGAGGCGGCCAAAACAGCTCGCACATAGTTTGAAACCGTCCGATTGGGCATATTGACCAGCGTCCAGATGCGTCCGTTATAGTACGCCGCTCCATCCTGCGTTCCCGCCCAGAGATATCCTTTCCGATCAACCGCCAGTGCCATAATCGAATTTTGCGGCAATCCGTCGCGATCTGTGTAGTTGTAAAAAACGGGCCGTGGAGAAAAAGGTAACTCCGATTGGCCTGAGTTCTTCTGCTCGACTCCTGATGTCTGACCCGGCAAATTCTGACGGCCTGGAAGCGGAGAGATCAGTTGGGTTCGGTTGCCGCCGGATGGCACACTTCGACCTGGCGTTGACGGGTATGTCAGGCCAGGACTCACCATCAAACTGAGCAGGAAAAGACAACCAATGGAAACAAGTCGAAGCGGCATGGCACAGAGGTGAGACGGGTTTGGATTTGGGCTGGCAGGAGGAAGCCACACGCCCCAATTATGAATGAGAAATAGGGAATTATGAAAGAATGAAACCGCCCAAAGGTTGCGCTTTCACTTGCTCCCCAAAGTGATTCTGACTAAAGTGGTTCCAATCGGTGGTCGGTTGGAAGAGGTCAGGAATTCATTAAGTCTATTTGGTTGAATGATTTGATCGTTCGCTCAACAATGGAATGAGTTTCATCACACGTTTGGACGATCTGACC
>DAOQNB010000641.1:0-4286 GCA_035335845.1 Acidobacteriota bacterium
TCTGGTTTTGCGCTCATTGTGGGATTCAGGGTTCAGGGTTCAGGGTTCAGGGTTCTTTGTACTTCGTTCTTGGTTCTTTGTGCCTGGTTCTTGGTTCTTGGTTCTTGGTTCTTGGTTCTTGGTTCTTTGTGCCTGATTCTTAGTGCCTGGTTCTTTAAAGAATTGGTTCCAAAGTACCAAGCACCAAGTACCAAGTACCAATCACCAAGCACAACCTATGGCAGATCTGGATCTTCGCCAAGCTCGCGCAACCGGGCGGCCAGTCGTTCTAACTTTGCCTGGGTTTGATCCTTTTCACGTTGCAAAGTTTCCGCACGTTGGCGGTCAGCCTCAGCACGGACAAGCAATTCAGCAAAGGTTTCAAACAACGTGCCGTCTGGCCGATACAATTTCAGAGATTCGGGAGTGCGTTCAAAGCGAATTTTCAACCGGGGACTGGTCCAATCGTCAATTGCTGCAATTGTCTGGAAGCGTCCTTCCTGGCGTTGCCAGCCGTTGAGTTCGTTATGGTCAGGGTCATAGACGTAATATTCCTCGACTCCATACCGCTCATAAAACTCCAGCTTGCGGACCATTTCACCATAAGTATTTCCTGGTGAAAGGATTTCAAAAACGACTTGTGGAGCGATATTTTCTTCTTTCCACTGGAGATATGACCCGCGATGACCTTTGGGACGGCCAAAAACAACCATGGCATCGGGGGCCTGACGGATTTTTGGGTTTCCTTCGACCGGATACCACAACAAATCACCGGCCACAAAGACCTCTGGGAATACAGCATCCAGATTTTCTTTGATGGTCACAATCCATTCAAACTGTTTTGTATTATCGGCCATAGGTCGCCCATCGCTTTCCGGGTAGACGATGTCAACCGGCACAGGTGGTACTTGCGCTCCCATCGCTTCCCTCCTTTCCGCTCCGTTCAGTTGAGTTTGTGAAACCGAGGTGGCTATTCTAACCGAAGCTTGATCAATAGTCAGTAGTTGATCAGTCAGTCGTCAGTCGTCACGGATTGGAAAGATAGATTTCTGACTTGATGTATTTTGTTCGATGAGAAGATTTTACGAGTATTGTTTCTACGGAAATCAAATCAGAAACCGGCCCTGGATTTATCCACTGACACCAAACAACCCATTTTGGAGCGAACTACCAATGACCAATCTTGAACTGGTACAGGAACTCTACACCGCGTTTGGAAAGCGCGATACCGAAGCCATTCGCCGGATTTTTCATCCCGAAATCGAATGGATTCAAAACGCAGGGTTTCCTGGCGGCGGGACCCATCACGGAACAGAAACCGTGCTGACGGAGGTGTTTGCCAAATTTCGCGTCGAGTGGGAGACCTGGCAGGCGATGGTGACCGAATGGCTTGATGCCGGTGATAACATTATTGCTATTGGCGTGTATCGGGGAACATTCAAAACGACGGGGCGTTCGATGGAAGCCGCCTTCGCGCACGTCTACACCGTGCAGGATGGTCGTATTGTGAAGTTCCGCCAGTACACTGACACACTCAAAGTTGCCGAAGCCCGCCAACCAGCAGCTTCACTTTTGGAAAACTGATTGAACTGAACCCTGAACCCCGAACCCTACATCGTATGAAAGAACTGAAATCCTGTGGCATCTTGTTGTTTGATTCGGCCCGTTACGAACGGTTTTTACTCCTGCGGCATGCCAGCCGGTACGACCTGCCCAAAGGCCACAAAGACCGTGGCGAAGATGACCTCGCCTGTGCCCTGCGCGAAACCTGGGAAGAAACCGGGATCGAATCTGATCAAATTTCCCTCGATGACAATTTTCGATGTGAAATCGTGTACTTCCCAAGGTACAAACGCTTTTGTTACGAACCGGTGAAAAAAACGCTGGTGATGTTCCTGGGACATTTAACCCAGGACGTGGATATTGATCTCACTGAGCATTTCAGCTTTGAGTGGGTCAAGTGGGCGCCACCACATCAGATTCAGGAACAAAGCATTGATCAGGTACTGGCTGAAGTCGAACAGTACTTGAAAGCAAAAATGTTCTGATGGAATGAGGTGTTCCTCATGTATAGCAATCCAGGCAGCCAGATTTATTTTGTGCGCCCCCATCTGGCAGTGTGTGGGTTTGCGGGCTTGATCAATCGCCAATCCTTTGAATTACATCACTTTGAAGCCCAGTTGCAATGTGCCTCCGGGTTTGAGCCCTGGCTTGAAACCTGTCTGGAAGTCAAATCGCTTCCGTTGTATGATGGGTATCCAGTTCCAGCCGATATTTTCTGGGAAGGCCAGCAGTGGCTCAATCAGCAATTTTCTCAAAATCGGAAAACCCTGGTTTCGTGCGCCGCTGGTCAGAGCCGAAGCGTGACGATGGTTACGGCGGCGTTACATCTGCTTGAAAATACACCTTTTCTGGATGCAGCCTGGGACGTTTGCACGACGGTTTCAGAGGGCTACCCGCATCCAAACGTGCTCGTATCTGCCGCCGGGCATTGTGGAGCGGCTCTTTCTTTCGAGGAAGTGCGGTGTTTCTATGATGGACTCCCAGCCCAACCACTTTTTCCCTGGGCTGATGACCTGATTTGGGCGGCATTTCAAGAGGCAGGGTTATGACTGAACCTCGTGACATCATCAACTGCACCTTTATCTTCAAATGCCCGCAACAATGGGAACACCTCCAGCTCACCCTCGACCCAAAGGAACGCTTTTGTCCGTTGTGCCGGAAATCAGTTCGGTTAATCGAATCTCAAGCCGAACTGGAACGCTTTGCTCATCAACCTCAATGCGTCGCAATTCCACACGCAGTCGAAACCGAGGCTGAATTACTTATTGAACCCCTGTATACCGTTGGAGCCATTGCCTTTCCTTCAAATGAACCAGTCAGTGAGGTTGATCTTTTTCTTGAGCCGGTTGAAAAGCTCGATGCGCTGCAACTGAAAGCACTTCGCGAAGTTTTAAACAGCACCGAAAATTTACTGCACCTTCGACGCCGTTTTGCGACCGGGCACCGGGAATTGCTGCTTCAAAAAATCACTCACTGGCAAGCTAAAGAAGTGGTTACGACGCTCTGTAAAGTTGGACTTGCTGGAACAATGGACAGACAGGTACAGTAAGTTTCACGGCACAGATTTTCAGTTACCTGGAATTTGTTGATTTTGTCAGCCAATTTCACCCCTTGAACTCTAAGCTGGTCTGATTGTTCGACAAAACCTTTAAACTCAAACAATAGAAGGAGTTCTTCCAATGTTTGGAACGGTTCCGCCTCCACCCACTTTCCAATTTTCTTCAGATGAAGAAAAAAGTGCCTTTCAAAAAGGATATTCTGATTACCAGTCTATCTGTCAAAACCATCAAGGTCTCTCACTGGCTACCAGCCATAATGCCTATGCACCACCGCCACAATGGACCAGGGCATATGATCAAGGCTGGCAACAGGCCAAAGAGGATGAACTCACTCAGAATCAACAGAGCCAGCATCGATCTGAGTGCCTGAATATCATTGTGGTTGGCTTTTTTCTTTTCCTGGTTGGAGTGGCAATCACTGCGATCACCTATTATGCGGCACCAGGCGGGAAGTTTTACTTTGCCTATGGAGCGATTTTGATCGGAGGCGTTCAAATATTGCGTGGCATTGGTAGGTTTTTCTTCCCAGACATGATCCCTTAAACAATATCAATGAGGTCTCATTATGGCTGACCGGGTCACTCAGGCAGAAAAAGCTCTGGTTCGACAATATCTCCAGGTGTATACCGATCAGTTATCAAACCAGCTTGCATCGGCACCAGATGAAATTCGAGAAGATGTAGTCCTGGAACTGCTTAACTGGTCTTCCTCAGGGGTTACTATTGAACAGATCGAAGCGGTTGAAGGCTCACTCCCGATCAAACTGCCTCCAATTTTGGTAGCGTATCTTCAATCTGGATTTCAAAGCGGGGTAGATCAGCACGGCTATTATCTGCCAGGGGCGCCTTCAAACACTGGAGAGCCTGGAATCATCGATTATGTAAACAGTCAGGAATTATGGCCACTTGGGTATCTTGAGATAGCCTCAAATGCCTCAGGCGATCCAATTTGTCTTGATTTTTTCAGGGCCAGAGAAAATGGGGATTTTCCGGTTGTGTTGATCAACCATGACATCGTGCCAGCACAAGCCTGGGAATCACGGGGTGTGATGGAAGAGTGGGCGGAAGAAATTTTTCCCTCCTTCCAGCTCTTTTTGGAATTTCTTTGCCTGGGACCAGCCTCATCAAATGTCGAAGACATTGACGGCTGGCAACTCTGGCTTGAACCCGTCACTCAACTGACGTT
>DAOQNB010000642.1:0-4284 GCA_035335845.1 Acidobacteriota bacterium
TTCATCCCTCATCCCTTCAATTGCCCCGAGCTTGCGAGTCTTCAGCCCCAAGCCCAGGTTTTTTCAGCCCCAAGCCCAGGTTTTTTCAGCCCCCAGCCCTGGGTTTTTCAGCCCTGGCTCTAAGTGCATTTCGACCAGCCACAAACCGGGCAGATATCACAGTTTGAGGCATGGTTGACTTCGCTGCCGCATTCCGGACAGGCGCGATACCCGGTACGCAAAGTGGTTGCTTTGACAGACGCGACTTTTCCGGATGGAGGCTCGATTTTTCCTTCCAATCGGTTCATTGTCAGGAGGATACATTCAGCAATCGCCTGTTCCGGGCTTGAAAGACAGCGTCGGTTAAACCACGTAGCGTGGGTTCCCGTGACCTTATTTAAAATGCGGGCGACTTCAGGTGGCGTAAACCCACCGCGAAGCATCCGCGAAACAAGCATTCCAACTGAACCGCTCACCGGGCCAGTGGCAAAAACTTCAAGCACGTTGGTGCCGTCGTGGTTGACTGTGACATAGAGGTTTTGGCCTTCAAATGGAATTTGCCACGTCCAGCCCTGTAACTCTTTCGGTCGGTTTTTGGTGGTTGGTTCAATGACCGTCGCGGTTTCTTCGGGTGGAGTTGAAACTGGTGCTGGTGCTTCGCTGGGTTTTGAACTGGCCAGTTGGGTTAAAACCTGTCCTTCGCGGCTACTGTCTCGATAGTAGGAAACCGCTTTGACTCCCAGACGGGCAGCCGTCCGAAAAAGCTGGTCAATTTGTTCGACCGTGTGGGATGCCGGCCCGTTGACGGTTTTCGAAATACTGTTGTCCACATGTTTTTGAAAGGCCGCCAGGATCTGCAAGTGATCATCCGGAGAAATCTCGTGTGAAGTTATAAATTCGGCTGGAAGCTGGCGTTGTCGTTCACAAACAACCGTGGCCGCCCGTTCCATCGAGGTTGGATCCTGCGGATCAAATTCAATCCCCAGTGCACGGGCTGCCAGCGGATGGACATAAACCCGTGTTCCAATCGTATCGTGCCGCACATAGGCCCAACTGAAATTTGGTTCAATGCCTGAACTGGTTTCGGCGACAAGCGAAATCGTACCGGTTGGGGCAACGGTGGTGACTTCATAGTTACGTGGCGTGCATTCGGTAGCTGGAACTCGCAGTTCATTCTCAAAAAATGACTCGTAGGCGTCGCGGTTTGATTCAAACTCAGGGAAGACGCCTTTTTCTTTGCCCAGTTCGCAACTCGCCCGCCAGGCTTCGCGGCGAACAAAGCTCATTAAGGCTTCAGCGCATTTGAGGCTTTCGGGACTGGCATACCGAATCTTTTGCTTGAGCAGCAAATCGGCAAATCCCATCACTCCAAGCCCAATCGGACGGGTGCGTTGAACCATCTGTTTGACTTCAGGAAGCGGCCAGAAGCACATCTCAATGACATTATCGAGAAACCGGACGCAGGTGCGGATTGCTTTTTGAAGCCCGGCCCAGTCAATCTCTCCAGCTTCATTTGCAAATTTCGCCACATCAAGTGAGCCAAGATTACAGGCATTATAAGCATGGAGCATTTGTTCAGCACAGGGATTGCTCGCCGAAATCCGTCCCAAACTTTTGAGGACATGGTTTCGGCGATTGACTTCATCAATGAAAATAATTCCAGGCTCAGCATATCTCCAGGCTGAAAAGACAATGCGCCGCCAGACGTCGGGGGCAAACACCATGCCGGGTTGTGGTGGTTCAGTTCCTTCAACCACGTAATTTTGCCCGGTGAGCGGGTCAATGATGGGTTGCACCCAGGGTTTGCCGTCAAATTCGGTTTGAAACCATTCGTTACGTTCAACTGCCTGTAAAAACGCATCGGTCACCGTCACGGAAATATTAAAGTTGGTAAGACTGGTCTGGTCATTTTTGGCGTGGATAAACCGCAGAATATCTGGATGTTGAATGGCCAGAATTCCCATATTCGCGCCACGTCGAACGCCTCCCTGTCGGATCGTTTCGGTGGTGGCATTGACAATATTCATAAACGAAACCGGACCGGAGGCCACGCCATGGGTTGATTTGACGATGGCACCAGCGGGGCGAAGCAACTCATAGGTCATTCCGGTTCCGCCGCCCGTTTGATGAATGATGGCGCATTGTTTGGCGTGCTCCATGATGCTGGCTATCGAATCGGCAATGGGGAGCACAAAACAGGCCGCGAGTTGAGCGCGTTCGTGGCCAGCATTTACCAGACAGGGAGTGTTCGGAATAAACTGGCGATTGAGCAACAACTGGGTCGCTTCCTGGTGAAACTGGTGACGGTGGTCGGGGTCTGATTCAGCTTTGGCGACATATTTGACCACACGGGAGACAATCTCCGGCCAGGTTTCAAGCGGTTGTCCATTAATATCTTTGCGGGCATAGCGTCTGGCAATGACCGTTTGAGCATTGATCCCAATTGATTGAACTGGTTGAGAGAGCGAGGCAACTGGCTTGGACATAATGGTTTTCATCTGTAAACAAGGACAGGTTGAGTAGATTTCCGCAGCACGCTAACCAGTTAAAAGAAAGCAATGATTTGATAAGTCATTTAAAATAAACTTATTAGCGTGTTGATGAGTAAAATGGAAAAAGAACGAATGTACACAGAGCAATTTCCTGGCCGAAGTCGAAGCCAGAAAAAAGGTGTTTACAGGGTAGTTGGATCCGGGGTCTTCTGGATGTGACTTAAATCATCGAGGGTTGAGGGGTTGAAAAGCCGGGTTCCGGGTTCCGATTCCCACTCATCAGCGCCACCAGTTATACCAATTTGCAATGAAATTTTCGTATGAGCAAACAGTCAAGTGATTCAATCAAATAAACTTAGTGAACTACTGACTACGGGCTACTGACTACAAACTGGCATTATCTTCAGTCCCAAAATCCTTCCACCACCACTTTAACTATCCAGCACCTCAAAAAAAGAAAATGAGGAGCGAGTTTTGGGTTGACAACTCGCTCCTCGCTCCTTGCTTCTTGCTCTTTTGCGCTTTCACTATTCGCTATTTGTGCTGTCCCTGACCACGATGCGACCTTGAATGCCAATGTCAATCACCTTTTGAGTCCGGGCATATTCAGAGAGAACATCAACATCAAGCGGCCACCCGGCTGGTGGTTCCGGTTCGATGGTATCGGTTTTGAGCATATCGAAGCTTTCACCGCCAAGTTGAAGGAAATTCGGAAGTGCCACCCGGTATACCTGGTCATCTTTGAGTGGTTTGCCCTGGACCTTGACCGATTGGATCCGTTTCCCAACCGGGGCCCTGAGATCAAATTCGTAACTTAACCCTGAAACCAGCAACAGTCGCCCGCCGCTCATCTCAACTCGACTGGTGCCATGTTCAAGTGCCTGACGAAGCTGGGCGCCGGTGTATTTCGCCACGACCAGCCGATTTCCAAAAGGGAGCAGGCTAACGGCGTTTTTCAACGTAAAGACTGGTCCTTCGGCTTCAGCCCGGATGCCGCCGCTATTGATGATGCCGATTTCAGTTCCAAAGTGATGGCGAAAGGCGTCAGCCACAAAATTGCCGAGATTGGTTTCACGCCGTCGGAGGGCGTTATCGGTGTTGTAGCCAGCCAGCAGCGGTGTTTTGACCTGAGCCAGGGGTTCGGCCAGTTTGGTATCAAGTTCGGTTTGATACCGTTGTTCAAACTTAAGTAAGTCGGGGGCACTGGCAACGGTTTCATCAATTGAATGGACCCGGACTGAAAAAACACACTTTCCCTGGTTGAGCGTGACATCAAGTTGAACTACGGAACCGGCATTTCCACAGGGAGACAGCGCCGGGCGGTTGTTTACAAACTGAATGATGCTCCGGTTTTCAAACTGTTCTTCACCAAAAATCGCATCAATATCTGGAACTTGTTCAAGCATTTGCAAATTTTTGGGCATATCAGCCTGACATAGGGCGACGATTACATCCGCCCCTTGTTTGCGCAAGGCTGAGGTGGCGGATTTGGCTGATTGCAAAATATTTTGTTGCGTGACGATGTTTTCCGGCAAGGTGGTGTCAAAATCATCGGTCAATCCAATGAACCCAATTTTGAGGCCGCCTGATTCACGAATCAGATACCGTGGGACGCCGGCAAATGGCTGGCCCGATTGTTCAACCAGGTTGGAAGTAATCCAGTTGAATTTTGATTCAGCAATCAGTTTACGAGTTTCAGCCGACCCAAAATCAAAATCGTGCTGCCCAAATGAGGCTACATCAACTGGAAGTTGATTAAAGGCTGCCACTTGCGGATGTCCATGAAAAACAGCGCCAAAAAGCAGCCCACCTG
>DAOQNB010000643.1:0-4283 GCA_035335845.1 Acidobacteriota bacterium
TTCTTCATTCTCAATTCTTCATTCTTCATTCTGTTTTTTTGTTGCCCACTGTTTTAAGACTCTGGTCAATTTCTCCAGAGTTACTGGTTTAGAGAGATAATCGTCCATTCCCACTGCCAGGCATCTGGTCTGGTCGTCCTGTGTCGCATTGGCGGTCAAGGCTACGATTGGGATTCTGGAGGTCGCCGGGCCTTTCATCTGTGTTTGCTCAAGTCGCCGAATTTCAAGTGTGGCTTCAAACCCATCCATTTCAGGCATTTGACAGTCCATCAGCACCAGATGATAGGTGGATTGCAAGAGGGCTTTGAGGGCTTCAGCGCCATTGGCTACGACATCCACACGACATCCTAAATTTTCCAATAATTTCCGCGCGACTCGCTGATTGGTCACGTTGTCTTCAGCCACCAAAACCTGCAAAGGGGTAACTGATTCAACTGCGGGCAGGGGGGCCATGGCCTGTAATTTGATGGTTGGCGGTTTGTGGGCAACCTTTAAGGCATTGCGCAAGATATTGTAAAAGGTAGATTGGTGAACGGGTTTGGTCAGGTAGTGCAGGCGTTCAGCCCGGACCAGTTCGAGTGCTTCACGATCTCCGAGGGGAATCATCATCACCAGTCGAAGGTAGTCCATAGCTGAATGAGCCCGGATGGCACGAACCAGTTCGATGCCATCACCTTCAGCCAGCTTGCGATCCACCAGTACCACCCGAAACGGCACCCCCTGGCGTTCAGCCGTCTGAAGCCGGGTAAAGGCTTCGCCAATGGTTGTGATCAGTTCAGAATTGATGCCATAGGTCTGACAATACCCACGTAAGACTTCACCACACACCGGGTTATCTTCAACCATGAGAAGCCGTAACCCGAGGAGTTGAGAGGTTGTGACCAGCTCTGGATTGGGGGCTGTAATGTCAAATCGCGCTGTAAACCAGAACGTGCTGCCGTGCTTGAGTTGACTGGTGACCCCAATGTTCCCTCCCAGGAGTTCAACCAGTTGTTTGGAAATTGCCAGGCCAAGTCCAGTGCCGCCAAATTTGCGGGTGGTTGAACCATCTGCCTGGGTAAATGAAGTAAATAACCGGGCAAGTGTTTCAGGCGGAATCCCAATCCCGGTATCAATCACTTCAAACCGGATCAGGCCCTGCTGCGCATCAGTCTGGGGAGCCGGTTGAACCCGGACGAGAACCTGTCCTGTGGTGGTAAATTTGATCGCGTTATTGATTAAATTGACCAGAATCTGGCGGAGCCGTAACGAATCGCCATAAAGCTGGGTCGGGACATCTGGATCAATCTGGACAACCAGTTCCAGGTTTTTCCGATGGGCAAATTCAGCCAGCAGGTTGGTAATTGACTCAATGGTTTGTCGAAGGTCAAACTCAATATTTTCAAGCTCCAGTTTCCCGGCTTCAATTTTCGAAAAATCCAAAATGTCATTGATAATTGCCAGCAATGCCCGACTGGAACCGTTAATGGTTTCAGCACATTCGCGTTGTTCTGGGGTGAGTTGTGATTCCAAGAGCAATTCAGCCATGCCGATAATACCGTTCATGGGAGTTCTGATTTCGTGGCTCATATTGGCCAGAAATTCACTTTTGGCAAGGCTGGCCTGTTCAGCCTGAGTGGTCGCCACTTCAAGTTCTTTTTTGCGCACTTCGCTTTTCAGTCTGAGTAATTCCAGTCGCTGATAGGTTCGCAATCGGGCAGCCTGGACGACAAAGCCGATAATTACGGCACTACACAGGGTGAATGCAAAATGTCCCCAATCAGGGCCGGGTGGGGACTGAGTGGCAATAAAACACCACCCGGCGAGCGAAAGCCCAGCCAGCACCCAGTAATCCCGCATCGAAAGTAGCAAACAGCCGCTTCCAACCAGAGTCAGTATCAGGTTTGTGGTGTGTTTGGCTTCTGGGACAAACCAGAGATGGAGCAGACTATTGAAAACCGGAAGCAGGAAGATTCCAAACCCGAGAACCTGGCTCCAGGCAAGCGGGATGGCTTTCCGGCGGTGAGCTTCAAGAATTGCCGTAAGGAGAACGCCCGATGTCAAGGCGACTGCTGACAGATATCGGGAAGAGGGCGGAGGGACAAAGCACCAGTGCAGTATGGCCACCAAATAGTAAAAAACACATAACCCGGTGGCAACATACGGAATCCATTCCAAAACAACCGCATCAAGCGCGCTTTTCAGGTCGCTTTGATTCTCCAAAATGGATTCAACTTCGACGGTCCGGTCTTGATCAGGATGAAAAAATGAGAAAAGCATGAAACAGCCTGTTGGCAGAAATAAAATGAGAGATAGAATGCCTGGGAGTGTACTCTAATTACCAGCCTTTGTGACCTCTCGCTTGCCGCCAAAGGTCACTGATTTCCGATCATCATCCAGGCGTTTTGACCGCAATCTTTCTGTCTTTTTTCTGAAAAGGAGCTTGAATTCATGAGTGATTCCACCACAACCAGCATCCGTGAATGGACGGTTGATCTTGTCAGAAATCATTGTGCGGGGGCTGCCCGCCTTGAACTATGGACCATTCCCCTGTATTTGTCCGTGGCGTATTCAATCAACGTGGTTCCACATCCTGCCACCGGTCGCCCGGAATTAACGGCGGTGAACTACCCGGTTTTGCCCGATGGATTGCCCGATTATAACTGGTTTCAAGATAAGCCTCAGCACGCAGCCCAGTTTGCCTTTAACAACATTATGTCCATTGCTTTCCAGGAAATGTTGCATGTTGAGCTGGCGGCGAATCTGTGCAACGCGATTGGGGCCAGCGTTGACTTTATTGGCGACAATGGCGCTTTTTTTCCAAAGTATGATCCTGATTCGGTTCCTTTTATTGCGGTACCTTCTGATCTCAGGGAACTGGTCCGGTTGGCCCCACTTGGGCCCGATTCAATCGCGTTGCTGACCTGGATTGAGCATTACCTGCCACGGTTCCCCTCACCTCCGCTCAGTACCCAGCCCCGAGATCAATATCGTTCCCTGGGCGAGTTCTATCATGCGCTCCAGCACGGGGTGGATGTGATGTGGGAAGATCTCTATCCACAACAGGGCAGCCCAACAGAGGCAGACCTCAAGCAAAAAGATGATTTTCAAACCGTACTGCATCGCAAACGGCGCGACTGGGTGCAGGAGGAGTATCAATTCAGCATGACCATTTCCGGGAGTTCTCACCAGGCGAGGAAATGTACTGATTCTCTGATTCGGGCTATTATCAGCCAGGGCGAAGGGGCCACCGAAGGCAATCATTTGCAGGTCAACCCGGCCTACCAGCTCAAACACGGCGATGCGACTGAAATCGCGCTTGATCGGTGGACGCATTGGGAACGCTTTTCACAAATCGAAGAGATTCTAAAAGTGGTTCAGATCGAGACATTTGCCCCCCAAACAGGTTCTGCGGTCAGCGGCGAACTGGAAGCCTTACAACAGTCGCTCAATCAAACCCTGACCGGGTTTTTAGAAACATTGACGGCAAATTTTAATTCAACTGTCCCGCTGAACCTGGATCCAATGGGAAACCTCGGGAGTTTGATCTATCAGGTCTGGCAGGCAGGTGGTGTTCCTGAATTGCGGTATTGTCCGGGTCGAAACTAACGAAGCATGAAAAAGAGCCACTCCACGCCAGCCTGGCGGGAGTGGCTCTCAACGAAAATCAACCACTCAAATTGGGCTTTGATGGCTAGCCCTGAATCAATTTGACGGCTGGTGCCTGGGATGGAATCAAGTTTGAGATTTCGTTCACAATTCGCTTGGTGGCATCTGGAATGCCAAGGGCGGCAGCAGCCTGCTTCATCGCCAGATATTCGTCCCTGTCGTGGAGCAATCGCCGTACAATGGGAACGATATCATCCAGTCGTCGGAGCATCACACCCGCGTTGTATTCTTCAAGCAAATTGCCGGTTCCAGCTTCTTGCGGCATTGGTGGCGTCAGGCCATCGGCAATAATCGGTAATTGTGACGCCAGGGCTTCAAACGTCGTCAGGCCACCCAGCTTGGAAATCATCAGGCTCGACGCACTCATCAAATGATCCATCTTGTCAGTATACCCAATCACAGAAATTGGGAAGCTGGCATTGCGAGCCAGGGCTTTGGCTTCTTTTTCAAGCTTTTCGTTGCGCCCGGCCAGGAAAATCATTTGCAGGTCAAGGTCAGCTTCAATCAAGGTGCTGTAAATTTGGGGAATGTTCCCGCCGCCAACCCAGCCCGCGTTGACAAAGACCGTGAATTTTTCAGGATTGAGGCCAAGTTCCAGTCGGGCAATCGCCGGGTCGCGCTCGCTGACATCCTGG
>DAOQNB010000644.1:0-4270 GCA_035335845.1 Acidobacteriota bacterium
GCTCAGCGACTTCATTTTCAGTCACGATTCCAAATGAAAAAATCAAAAAAGCACGCCTGAAAGTGACCGCCCGTGACGTTGCTGGAAACACCGGCGAAGGCGTCTCGACACCGTTTAAGGTCAAAGCGAAGTAACCCGTTGGGCTTCGAGGCCCGTCAGAATAACTTGTCAGTACCACCTGCGTAAGCGGGTGGGGAGGTACATTCCCCACTACCTGTTGACCCAGTGGTACTGACAATAAGACCCACCCGCTTACGCAGGTGGTACTGACAGATTTTTCTTCATTCTCTATGTCATCCCCCAAACTCACACTTGCCGAAGCCCAACAGGAAGTTGTTCGACTGCGCGAAGAAATCGCCTATCACGATGAGTGCTATTATGTCCGCAGCCAGCCGGAAATCAGTGATTATGATTATGATCAATTGATGAAGCGGGTGCAGGCAATCGAAGAAACCTATCCGGAACTCATCTCGCCTGACAGCCCAACGCAACGTGTTTCAGGACGAGCGGTTGAAGGATTTGAATCCTACAAACACCAGCGTCCAATGCTGTCGCTCAATAACACCTACTCGATCCAGGAGTTAAAAGAGTGGGATGCCCGTTGCCGTAAGCTGACCGAATCTTCGTATGAGTATGTTGCCGAGCTGAAAATTGACGGTCTGAGCATTTCATTGATCTATGAAAACAATGCGCTCGCCCGTGCCGTCACCCGAGGCGACGGGGTCACAGGTGATGTCGTGACCGAAAATGTGCGTACGATTCGCAGTGTCCCACTCAAAATTCGGACACCAAAGGCTTCGGTGGTGGAAACGAAGGAAGAAACACCCCACCAGGCATCGCTCTTTGACGATCCAAAGCTTGCTCTTTCAACCGAATCGGCGCCAGTTCTCCAATTTCCAAGTTTTGAAGTGCGTGGGGAAATTTACCTGCCGATTTCTTCATTTCGTGAAATCAATGACGAACTCGAAGCTGACGGGCACGAACCATTTGCCAATCCGCGCAACGCCGCTTCGGGCACACTCCGGCAACTTGACCCACGCGTGGTGGCCGAACGCAAGCTGGATATTTTCTGCTATGACCTGATTGTGGATGGGGCCAAGCCGTTTCGGACCCATTGGGAAATGCTGAACTGGTTGCGGGAACATGGGTTTAAGGTCAACACGCTCAGCCGCGCCTGTACAACACTGGAAGATGTGGTTGTTTTTTGCAACGACATGGAGAGCAAGCGCGAAACGCTCGATTATGAAATTGATGGCGTCGTGGTCAAAGTCAATTCAACTGATGTCCAGGCCGAAGTCGGCACCACCAGCAAAGCACCACGGTGGGCGGTGGCCTATAAATTTGCGGCTCGTCAGGCGACAACCCGTCTGAATGCAATCACCTGGCAGGTTGGCCGAACGGGAACGGTGACTCCAGTGGCCGAATTGGAACCGGTGCTGCTGGCTGGAACCACGGTCAGCCGGGCTTCATTGCACAACACCGATCAAATCGAGCGGCTTGACGTCAGAATTGGTGATCTGGTCGTGATTGAAAAGAAGGGAGAGATCATTCCACAAGTGGTCAATTCCCTGCCCGATCAACGCACCTCGGATGTTCCGAAAGTTGAATTCCCGACCAGTTGTCCAATTTGCGCAACCGAACTGATGCGCAATCCAGGCGAAGTCGCCCTGCGCTGTCCGTCTGAAACCTGCCCGGCGGTCATTAAAGGCGCCATTTTGCACTTTGCCAGCCGCGATGCGATGAAAATTGAGGGCCTGGGGGAAGTTCTGGTTGATCAACTGGTGAGCCGGAATCTGGTTCGAACACCAGCCGACCTGTACAAATTGGATCTGTTCAGTTTGGCCAACCTCGAACGCATGGCGACCAAGTCTGCCTCAAACGTACTGGAACAACTCGAACGCAGCAAACAGGCTGGTCTGGCGCGATTGCTTCACGCCCTGGGCATTCCACACGTTGGAAAACACAAAGCCCAGGTGTTGGCGCGGCATTTTGGCGATCTCGACAAACTTGCCTCAGCCGGGCAAGCTGACCTGGAAAATATTCATGAAATTGGCGGCATTATGGCCGAAGCCGTTGCGAGCTGGTTCACAACTCCGAAAAACCAGGATCTGATTGCCGAACTCAAAGCCGCTGGACTGAAAACCCAAACTGATGCACCAGCCATGGCCACTGGTTCACAAGTCCTTACCGGAAAACAGTTTGTCTTGACTGGTACACTCCCAACCATGTCTCGGGACCAGGCTTCGGCGCTCATCACGGCTCACGGAGGACGCGTTACGTCGAGCGTCAGTAAAAAGACCGATTTTGTCCTGGCCGGGGCCGAAGCTGGCTCGAAACTTGAAAAAGCCCAAAAACTGGGAGTGACTGTGATTGATGAAGCCGCTTTTCTGGAAATGATCCAGGTTTAGGGTTCCGGGTTCCGGGTTCCGGGTTCCGGGTTCCGGGTTCCGGGTTCCGGGTTCCGGGTTTTCGAAGAGGGCGCGGTTCAAAGCAACAGCGCCCTTCCTTTTTGTCATCCTGTCACCTTGTCACCTTGCTATTCTGGCTTGAGGGAGAGCAAAACGGCTTCCAGATGTTTTTCGTCTGCCGGTGAGACGGTTCGCAGATCGAGAAAAACAAAATCATGTTCCACCCGACTAATTACTGGCGTTGAAGCTGACCGGAGCCGGGTTTCCAGTTCAACGGCTGAAAACAGTGTCGAACGCAGACCAATCAATGTGGTTGGAAGCTTGACCTGTGGCGCTGAACCACCGCCAACCAGAGAAAATCCTGGCTGGAGCGTCATTGAAACCGGAAGCTTTGATGTGTTCAGCTTTCGCTTGAGGCGTTGAGCAAACCGCCGGGCTCGGTGGGCCAGATGTTCTGGCCTGGCGGTTAAAGCGATAAGCGCCGGGATTTCTTCAGCGGCTAAACCGTTGAGATAGAGTCGGAGGGTTGCTTCAAGGGCGGCATAAACCATTTTATCAACCCGGAGGGCTCGCATCAGGGGGTTGTTTTTGATTTGACTGACCAGATCACGGCGTCCGGCAAGAATTCCAGCCTGCGGTCCACCCAATAGTTTGTCTCCACTGAAAGCAACCAGATCAACGCCAGCCGCAATCGAGTCTTTGACCAGCGGTTCATCAATTCCAAAAGGTGTCAGATCAATCAGGGCACCACTGCCAAGATCCTCAAAACACAGCAGATTATGGTGTTTCGCCAGGGCTGTCAGGTCAGCCAGTTCGGGTTTCTGGCTAAACCCGATCAATCGAAAATTGGACGGGTGGACGCGTAAAATCATCCGCGTTTGGGGTGAGATCGCCTGTTCATAGTCAGAAAGACGGGTTTTATTGGTGGTTCCGACTTCAACCAACCGGGCACGGCTTTTTTTCATCACGTCCGGGATGCGAAATCCACCGCCAATCTCAATGAGTTCTCCGCGAGAGATTAAAACCTCTCCATCTTGACAAAACGTGTCTAATGTGAGTAATACAGACGCCGCACAGTTATTCACCACAACGGCTGATTCACAGGCCAGAATTTTTTGCAGCAACGCCTCACAATGCACCTGACGTTGCCCTCGCTTTCCACTTCCCAGGTCATATTCCAGGTTTGAATATCCACGTGACACATTGGTGACGGCTGTCAACGCATTGACGGCCAGCGGCGCCCGTCCCAGGTTGGTGTGCAGTACAACCCCGGTGGCATTGATCACTGGTCGGAGTTGAGGCATCTGGGATTGTTCCCACCGCGTCACAAGACGCTGGTGTATCAGTTCCCAAAGTGCGTCAGGGGTGGCAGGCAGGAGAAGCTGACGGGTGCGAACCTCTTGACGAATATTATCCAAAAGCTGGCGCACGATATCGCGAATTTGATCGCGCCGCCCGGCATCAATGAGCTGCTGAAATGTCGAATGGGATTCTAATCGGGAGAGAATTCGCTCAACAGAAGGAATCTGGCTCAGAATTTGCTGAATTTCTGAAGGCATGGGTAACATGTCAGGTCTCTTACCGCAAAGACATTCCCAGCACAACAGAGCCGGGATCATTTCCTGCATTTGGGAAATGAGAACGCAGGTTTTCCGGAAACTTTACCAGTGGGTTTGGCGTCCAAAGGAGGTGGGAGAAACTATCAAACCTGACAACTTGAATCAAATGAACGCGAAGAAACTAAAGAAAATCAATCGATTTGAGGGAGAATCGGTTTTTTGGCTGTTTTTTCTAAAATAAACGCGTATACTAAAAGGCTGCCCAAGGCTTTGTCAATCTGTCGTTGTCTCTGTAGTACACTT
>DAOQNB010000645.1:0-4270 GCA_035335845.1 Acidobacteriota bacterium
GGACGGCATTCATCCCCGGAATAAATTCCGGGGTTTTCTGCCGGTAATCTATAAATTATTCGGTATCACGTGCATTTTCGCTGCCAGCCGTCAAAGAAATAACATACTCACCGGTTCGTTTCTCAGACAGTGTTGTGACTTCGATATAGTATGTCCCATCGGCTGGTAGCTTGAAGAAGCCTGGTCCTGCCGGAATTCGAGATCCCAGGGTGCCACCGGCATCATCGTTTTCAGTCACGATAGTGCCATCAACGCGAAGTAAATAGACATACGTATTGACACTTGGGGTGTCAACCTGAATGGCAATCAGGTCGCCGGTTTTGCCTTTAAACTGGTACCGGTCAGCAAAGTAATTTCTTCCACGAATAAAGGATCTGCAATCACTGGTCTCAAGCGAGCCAGCAATGGTCTGCCCACGTTGAATGGATTCGAGAGAATTACACCCACTCACCGTAAACTCTTGTGAGGTAACGGCACTCCCGCCTGGATTGATGACAGTAATCGGGCCCGATGTCGCCGCAATTGGAACGGCCACCACAATTTCGGTGGTTGAACCACGCAAGATCTGAGTTGGCTTTCCATTAAATCGCACATCCAATTCACCAGCGAAGTTTTTGCCCTGAATTTTGACTTCATCGCCAACTTGCCCACTCTTAGGCGAGAAATCAGAGATTTCCGGCGGGGCCGGAGTCCAGGAAAATTCAGCCACGGCACCGCCAGCCCGGTCATAGTGTTCCATCGTCAGGGTATGCTCACCCGCTGTCAGGTCCCAATCAACCGTAAATTCCGTTGGGCCTTGATCCTCCCATCGGTTGAGGATGCGGGTTGAGTCAATATAGAGCCGGACCCCGTCGTCGGCTTTGGTTCGGAACCGGTACACGGCCCGTTCAGGAAAGGTCACTTTGCGAGTCCAGCGAACTGAAAAGCCGTCTTCAGGTATGCCGCACACCCCGGCTGGGCTCCCCGCCCAGGCCAGTTTGATAAATCCTTCTTCATTGGTATCGTCACGAACCGCCAGTGCTTTTCCATCAAGGTTGCGATTTGGATAATATTCACCCCTCCACCGCTCTTCCGGTACTTTCACTTTGCATCGGGTTGGGTCAGGAGTTCTGATTTTGAATTGTTTGGAACTGCTCGCCACACCCGCTCGATTTTCAATCACAATCTGGGCATCTTTGGCGCCGGCGGGAACGCCGGTGGTAAGTTCAGTTGAGGACACAACCTTAAATGAGTTTACAGGCACATCTCCGAATTTCACCGACGTAATATCAACAAAATTCACGCCTTTAATGATCACAAAGGTGCCAACTGGGCCACGACCGGGTGAAAAACTGTTGATGAGCGGTCGTAACGAAGTATCAACCTGAAATGAAGCCGTGCTCGTCACGGCCCCATCAGGCGTTCGGACGGTGATGGCGCCACTTGTAGCACCAGCCGGTACTTTGGCCGTGAGTCGGGTAAACGAAACAACCGAGTATTCCAGGGATTCAGTCGCATTAAATCGAACTGAGGTAGTCCCAACAAAATTATTACCTTCAATCGTAACCACAGTTCCGACCGGGCCCATCGCCGGGGAAAAACTTGAAATCGTCGGAGGTGCCCCAGAGGTAACAATAAATGACTGGGGACTGGTTGCTTCACCAGATGGCGTTTTCACCTTGATCGGCCCGCCGGTTGCCCCAACCGGCACCGTTGTGTTGATCTGCGTCGCCGAAACAACCGTAAAGTTGGTCCCAACACTGGTCGTGTTAAACGACACCTCGGTGGCGCCAGTCAAATTGGTCCCGGTAATGGTGACCTGTGTTCCCGGAGGACCGGTGGTCGGGGTAAATGAGGTAATGGTTGGGGTATTTGATTGAACAGTGAAATTGTCTGAACTGGTCCCGGTGCCAAGTGGCGACAGGACCGTGATCAACCCGGTCGTTGCATTTTGAGAGACGACCGCTGTAATTTGACTGGCCGAGTCAATTTGAAAGGATTGGGCGGCAAACCCATTGAACCTGACCGCGGTAACACCAACAAAATTTGAACCACGGATGGTCACGGTTGTTCCAGGAGGACCTGATTGGGGAGAAAAACTGGTGATTCGCGGAGCGCCTTGACGCCGAATCAGAGGATGTCTGAACCAGGTCTGATCATCAGCCATTGCCGAAGCCAGATGGGCAGCCAGAGAAAGAAGCGTCAACACCAACCCAAGGAAAACAGTGGGAAGGGGACGAGAGGAGGCAGGTAACGTGCGGAACATAAACTGAAGCCAAAACTTGATAGAGGAAAAGTGGCTCCCCACCTCAACTCCAGCATTTCTTACATCAATCTAAAGCGAGATGGAACAGACAACTGGTGTCTGACCGACACCAGTTGTCCCAGAGCTAAATTAGAGTTTCCGCTTGGCAAAATACCAGTCGGTGATTTCATAGTCGGATTTCAGCCGTTTTTCGGCATCTTCCTGAGTTTGGGGCGGCGGAACAATCACGTCGTTTCCTGGACACCAGTTGGCTGGTGTGGCAACACCGTGTTTATCCGCGGTTTGCAACGCATCAATGACCCGCAACACTTCATCCATGTTTCGTCCACAGGACATCGGGTAATAAATCACTGCCCGAACTTTGCCTTTTTCGTCAATGACAAACACGGCACGCACAGTGGCGGTTTCACTGGCATTGGGGTGAATCAATCCAAATTTGGATGCCACCTTCATATCCAGGTCAGCGATGACCGGGAATTTCACCTGAACATTAAAATTCTGTTCAATATTTCGAACCCAGGCCAGATGTGAAAACACACTGTCGATTGACAGACCAATCAATTGCACATTGCGGGCAACGAAATCATCCGTCCGCCGGGCAAATTCAATAAATTCGGTCGTACACACCGGTGTGAAGTCGGCTGGGTGAGAAAAGAGGACAACCCATTTGCCCCGAAGGTCTGACAGCCTGAGCATTCCCTGAGTCGTTTTTGCCTCAAAGTCGGGGGCGTCGTCGTTGATTCTTGGCATTGGATTGAGTTGAGATTGAACAGCACTCATGATGAATTTATCTCCTTGAAAAGTAAGGTTCCCTAAGTATCTAGAAGGTTCAATTTTTGGTGCCGGAACTGGCACATTGAACTGGCGATAAAGCGACTTGCTGATTTGGGTTGAGCACAATATCAGTGAACGATACCCAACGCAATAGAACCCAATCGAGCCCCTTACCTCATTTCAAGCTCCCATTTCTGCCCTATTTATGCACTCTGGTTTTCGGTCAATGTCCCGGTTTATCGTCCGAGATCGGGGCTAGTTCCATTTTTTTCCCACCTCTCCTACCTTGCTTGTTTCTGGTACACCGATTGCTCTGATTATCCCATATTGAAAAAATTGAATTGAAATTAAATTTCTATTCACCAAACAGCGCTTCCACAGGTGACCAGATACGTTTCCATCTGTGAATAGTCTCGATCAGGCCAGACTTGATTTTGAAGGATGATGTGTATGAGTACACCATCAAGAAAACAAACTAAATCGAAATTTAAATTAAATACCTGGCACCTTATCGTACCGGTGATTGTGATTTTTCTACTGGGGTTGTGGGTTTTGTTTGGATCAGCGAATCGGGCCCGGTCGGAACTGCGCATTCTGCAGGATCCAGACACCATCCCACCAGTACAGGCCCAGTCAGCCACGGTGCCAAAACCAATGGCGGCGCCACGTGCGGTCGCGCCGTTGATTCCAGCCCAATCAAATTCAGCCCCAACAGGTGATACCAGTATTTCAGCGGCGCCGATTTCTACGCCACAACCAATTGTGGCATCGCTTCCGATAGCACCGGCTGCCCCCATTAGCGGCCCCGCCACGGTACCAGCTTCATGCATGCCATCGGCACCGGTACCACCGACACCACCAGTTACAGTCACCGCTCTGTCTTCCACTGAACAGGAACTGGTACGTCATTCAATGGTCTATGCTGTGCTCCCAGAAGATCGCCAATCAAATCGCAACCGGGGACAGTTGGTCTATCGAGGTGTTCCGCTCCGGCTCTCGGCTACCATCAGCCAGCCAGTGATTGGCACACCGGGACTGGTCATTCAGGCAACATTAACCCAGGGGATTCCGGGTCTCTCTGAGGCTGGTGCTCTTCTGACGGGTCGGGTGGTCCAAACTGTAAAAAACCGGGTTTTGGTTGAGTTCTTCCGACTCACAACCCGTGATGGGACACAGTATCGAATGACTGGAACTGCCCTCGATACAACCGATGGGTTCAATGGACTCGTGGGCAGTTCCAGTCATTCGATA